>JBJKQX010000023.1:0-2714 GCA_046704965.1 Binataceae bacterium (SeqCode) | reverse complement strand
ACGGTCGGCGCGCGCGCATCTGCGCACATCGGGGGAAACGAGCTTCATGACGGCTCCCCGGCTATTCGCTCAAAGGATACGACGCCTGCCGGGTGATGAGGCGGGTAAGGAAATTTCTTGCACTCTCGTGGCGTGAACGATGGCTTGTGCTCAAAGCGCTTGGAGCACTGGCGGTGGTACGCGTTGCACTTCTGACGATGAGCTTCCCGAAGATCAGGTCGGCGATTCGTGGGATGGCCCGAGGCGGGCGCGACACGAGCGGCCGACCGACACCCGAACGGGTCGCGTGGGCGGTGCTCGCTTCGAGCGCTCTTGTGCCGGGCGGACGTAACTGTCTTGTGCGGGCGCTTGCCACCGAAATCCTTCTGTCGCGTCTCGGTTACCCCAGCGAACTCAAGATCGGTGCGGGGAGGATGCGCGACGGCGGGTTCGGGGCGCATGCCTGGCTCGAGAGCGACGGCAAAGTCCTGATGGGCGAGTTCGACCTGGGTCGTTACGCAGAGATGGCTAATGCCTCGCAGACCCGGCTCTAGACGGGACGATTGCAAAGGGCGGCGCTTGGATGGAGGGTGCGGCGGTTCGACGGGAACGGATGGGGCGACACTGGTCGGGTATGGCTGATGTTGACGCTCACGGTACCCGCAGTGTCGGACGCGTGCGTGCTAGCGGCGGCGAGGCTGCCCTGACGCTCCGATTCAAAGGGGGCTCTCCGTGAAGGCCACGTTGCGCTCATCCGTTGCCACCCTGTTTTCTGTAGTACGGCTGAAGCTGGTCTGGGCGCTGGCCTTGTCGGTGATGTTTTCGCTGACCGAGGGGATCGGAATCGCGATGCTGTTGCCGACCCTTCAGGCCGCGGGCATGAATCTCAACCATCAAGGCGTCGCCGGGCGCTACGCGCGGCTTATCGCCTCGGGACTCAGGTCGGTCGGTCTGCCTCCGACGCTACTCATCCTGCTCGGGATATTCGTCATCCTTGTGAGCGTGCGATCGCTGCTCGGCTCGATGCACGGGATCGCCGCCTACGGGGTTCAACTCACGATGGAGGATTCGCTTCGTACGCGGCTCTATCGGGCGATCGCAAACGCGAACTGGCTGTTCGTATGCCGGATACGCTCAACCGATTTCGCGCACGCGCTGACCGACGAAGTGGGACGGGTGGGCGTCGCGACGGCGTACGCGACGACGCTGCTGGTAAACGCGGTGCTCGCGGTCATCTATATAGCGATCGCTTTCAAGCTTTCCGCCGGCATGACCGCGATGGTGCTGGTGTCGGGCGCGATGCTCGCCTTTGTGCTGCGAGGCAGGACGCGGGCGGTCATGACGCGGGCGAAGAAATCGTAAGCGGGATGCGATCGGTTTACGCGGCCACTATCGAGCACGTGCAAAGTCTGAAGACCGCCAAGGCCTACGGTGCGCAGGAACGAAATATCCGCCTTTTCGCCGGTCTCTCGAACAGCGTTGCGGAGGCGGGCGGCGTCTCGAACCGTGAGATCGTAAAGGCGGGACTTTGGTTTGAGCTTGGCTCGGTGATGATCCTCGCGGTGGTGCTTTATGTCGCAGTGCGGGTGCTTGTAGTCCCGGCTGCGGCGATACTCATTCTGCTGCTGTTGTTCGCGCGCCTGATGCCGCGCTTCATGGCGATGCATCGCGAGTACCAGGCGTTCGTCAACGCGTTTCCGGCGTTCCGCAGTGTGATGGAACTGGAGGCGCGATGCGCAGCCGCCGAAGAGCCTGCGGATGGACGGAACGAGCCGATCGCGTTTGCGTGTGAACTTCGTTTCGACGATGTGAGCTTCGCGTATCGGCCTGACTCAAGACCCGCAGTGGACGGAATTGCCCTTGTGATTCCCGCCGGCAAGGTGACCGCGCTTGTCGGGCCTTCGGGCGCTGGCAAAAGCACGGTCGCGGACCTCGCGATGGGATTGCTCACGGCGCAGAGAGGGGTGGTTTCGGTCGACGGCACCGCGCTCGATACGGCGGGAGCGCGGGCCTGGCGGGAACGAATCGGATACGTGGCTCAGGACACCTTTCTGTTTCACGCGACCGTGCGCGAGAACCTGCGATGGGCCCAGCCGGGAGCGAGCGAGGAGGAAATGCGCGAGGCGCTCAGGCTTGCCGTCGCTGACGGAATAGTGGATGCGCTGCCTCAAGGTATCGACACGATAGTCGGCGAGCGCGGAACGACTCTTTCGCAGGGCGAGCGCCAGCGGCTTTCGCTTGCACGCGCTTTTCTCAGGCGGCCCGCGATGCTGATTCTCGATGAGGCGACCAACAGCCTCGATTCCGATAACGAGTCCCGCGTGCTGGATGCCGCAGTCGGACTTTCCTCCCGGACGGGCGTTGTTTTGATAGCGCACAGGATGTCGACGATCCGATGGGCCGATTTGGTTTATGTGATTGAGAACGGGTCGGTGGTGGAATCGGGCACCTGGCAGCAGTTGGCCGCAAAGACCGATGGGCATTTGCGCGCGCTGTGCGAGGCGCAAGGGTTGAGCATGTAACCGGAGTCGCCCACGAGTGCGAAGTGCCAATTGAGAAGTGAAAAGTGAAAAGCGAACAGGTAAAGCTCTGCGCGGGGCGGTTCACCGGTTTCCGCCGCCCATCGTTTCGGCCTGCTCGTTATCCCGCGCTTTATGGCGACCCTCGTCAGCCGGATGCGCGTCCTTGCTTGGGGTCGCTTCCTCTTTTTCCGGATTCGGTGGCTTTTTGCGCCA
>JBJKQX010000022.1:0-13484 GCA_046704965.1 Binataceae bacterium (SeqCode) | reverse complement strand
TCTCCGCTCGGACCCGCGCCGGGACTGGCGCGAGGTGATCGAGACCGAGCCCGACGCGGGGCTCGGAAACGGCGGCCTGGGCCGGCTCGCCGAGTGCTTCCTCGAGTCGATGGCGACGCTGCAGATTCCCGCGATCGGCTACGGGCTGCGTTACGAGTACGGAATCTTCCGCCAGGAGATTCGTGACGGCTACCAGGTCGAGCATCCTGACCATTGGCTAAAGCATCCCGACCCGTGGGAGATAGCCCGTCCGCGCGAAACGGTGCAGGTTCCGCTCGGATGCTCGTTTCATCTCGACGGCGCGACTCTGCGAACCGTTCCCCATCATCCAACCCATTTCCTGGGCGTGCCCTATGATCGGCCCGTAATCGGCTACGGTGGCCGCAACATCAATACCCTGCGGCTATGGTCGGCGACCTCTCCCGACTTTTTCGATTTCGGAGAATTCAGCTCCGGAGATTTCGTCGGCGCGGTCCTGGAGCGGTTAGCCGCCGAAACGGTGACCCGCGTTCTCTATCCCGACGATTCGACCGCGGCGGGCCAGGGGCTTCGGTTTTTGCAGGAATATTTTCTGGTCTCCTGCTCGCTGGCCGACATCATTGTGCGCTTCAGGCGCAGGAACAACGACTGGCGTTCCCTTCCCGACAAGGTCGCGATCCAGATGAACGACACGCATCCCGCGATGGCGGTTGCGGAACTGATGCGAATACTGATCGACGACGCGAAGCTTGGCTGGGACGAAGCGTGGGACCTGACCGTCCGCACGCTCGCCTATACCAATCACACCCTGCTGCCGGAAGCCGTGGAAAAGTGGCCGGTGTGGTTCTTCGAACTGGTTTGCCCGCGTCTGCTGGATATCATCTATGAGATTAACCGCCGCTTCCTCGGCCACGTGCGCGCGACCGAGCCGGGCAATAAAGAGCTCGTGCAGCGGGTGAGCCTTATCGAAGAGAATCCGGTTCGTCAGGTGCGGATGGGGAATCTCGCTATCGTTGGCACTCACAGCACCAACGGAGTGGCTGCGATTCATTCCGAATTGATTCGCACCCGCCTGGTGCCCGATCTCGCGCGGCTCTTCCCTGCAAGATTCAATAACAAAACCAACGGCGTGACGCCGCGGCGATGGCTGACGCTGGCGAATCCGGACTTGGCGAGGCTGATGAACGCGGCGCTCGGCACGCAATGGGCCGATGACCTGTCGGAACTGAGCAAGCTCGTTCCGCTGGCGGATGATCCCGCTTTTCGCGAAGGCTTTCGCACGGTTCGGCGCAAGGCGAAGGAGCGCTTCGCGAAGTGGCTCAATTCGACGACCGGCGAAGTGGTCGATCCCGCCACGGTTTTTCACAGCCAGATAAAACGTATCCACGAGTACAAGCGTCAGCTTCTGAACGTGCTGCACATCGTGGTGCTTTACAATCGGCTGCGCGAAAACCCCAACCTGGAAGTGCCCCCGCGCACCTTCTTTTTCGCCGGCAAGGCCGCACCCGGCTACAAGCTGGCCAAGCTCATCATCAAGCTGATCGCCAATGTCGGCCGGGTGATCGACGCCGACCGCGCGATGCGCGGACGGTTGAAGGTCGTGTTTGTGCCCAACTTCGGCGTGACCACGGCCGAGCGGCTAATCCCGGCGACCGACGTGGCGGAACAAATCTCGACCGCCGGGTTCGAGGCGAGCGGCACCTCCAACATGAAGTTCATGATGAACGGCGCGCTTACGGTCGGCACCCGCGACGGCGCGACAATCGAAATGGCCGAGGAAGTCGGCGAAGAAAATATTTACCTCTTCGGCCTGACCGCCGAGCAGGTCGAGTCGAGCCGCGCATGGTACAGTCCGGCCTGGCATTACGAGAACGAGCCTGAGACGCGCCAGGCTGTCGATCTGCTGTTCTCGAATCACTTCAGTCTGGGAGAACCCGGCGTATTCGAGCCGATTCACGAGGCGCTGTTCGCGGCAGGCGACCACTACATGCATCTGGCGGACCTGGCCTCCTACGCCGCGGCGCACTGCGCGGTCGCAGAGCTCCATCGCGATACCGAGGAGTGGACCCGCAAGGCGGTGCTTAACGTTGCCTGTTCCGGACGCTTCTCCAGCGATAGAACCATCGCCGAGTACGCGTCGGAAATCTGGAAGGTGGGACCCTGCCCGGTCACGCTGAACGGGGCGAACGAAAGCTTCGGTCATGACGCGGGCGACACGCCCGGCGACAATCAGACGGGATATTGAACCGCCGCGCCCGCGCGCCCCTGACGATGGCGCTTTCGGCACTCGTCGCGCTGATCCTCGCGGCTGAGGCCTTTAAGCGCGGCTTGAAAAATCCGTCATACAGACCTGCTCGAATGGTGGGTGCAGCTAAACCCTCTTTGCGTCGACCAAGGCTTTCGCAACGAGGACCTGCGGTTAACGACGCAACCCTGTCCTCTGTTTGCTGGCGTGTCCGCGACCAAAAGCGCTACGAAATGCTCTCGAACGCCCGACCTTTGACGAAAATTGCCGACTGGTCGCCAAAGTAGACCAGCCGGTCCTCCTGCTGGAAGCGAAACTCGAAGCGCAGCACAACCCGCTTCGGTCCTTCGCGCACTCTTGTCTCTTTGGAGTAGAGCCGCAGCGGCGGTCCAATGGTTACCAGGCTTCGGAAATCAGCACGATGGATCCGGTTGCCGAAACCGACCCATCCCTCCTCCCAGCGACAGCTGTGCATGAAGTAGGCGTGAAGGCATCCGAGATTGCCGGTCAGCAGGACAAGGTCGGGCCCCGATACATGACGGGGATGGACGTCCGGAGGGCCCACTTGATAGCGCGCGACCGGCAGTGGGCGCCTCGTGTCCATACTCGCATCGATCTCTCGCTGCTCGTGGTCGACCCGCAATACCTCGTCGACCAGGAACGCCTCGCTCGAATATGGAAAAGTCGAGACAAAGCGATCGAGCTCAAGCTTCGACGGTGTGCTCACGGCGGCAGATCATTTCAAGCGCGATAAAGAATGACAAGCGACGGACCGGATCCGGGCTGTGGAAACTGCAGACTGTGTGGCGGAGAGGGGGGGATTCGAACCCCCGAAACTCTTTCGGAGTTTACACGCTCTCCAGGCGTGCGCCTTAAACCGGGCTCGGCCACCTCTCCGCTTGAACCGGCCCCGTAAACTTAGCCTAGTGCGCAGGAACTTTCATCACCCCCGCGACGTCGCGGATGCCCGTTCGTCCGATATTCGCTCATTTGCTTGACTGACGGGGAAGTACGGCAGTAATGGAAGGTCAGCCTATCGGGTGGAGGGGGACAGCATCCGCGATGAACAAGCACATCGCCATTATGCTCGCCGTGTGCGTTGCGGCGCTCACGTGTTGTGCCGGTCACGCGCGTGCGCAGCTTGCGGCCGACCAGATGAAGACGCTCACCGTGCCGCTCGCTTCGCCCGACCGGGTGTTCGCGATGGATATCCAGTGGCCCGTCGCGCTTATCAGCAAGGTTTGGATAATCAACGGGCGGACGCGCAAACTTCTCGGCCAGCTGAGCGGCGGCTACCTGAGCAATTTCGAAATTTCTCCCGACCGTCGCCAGCTCTATATGATCGATACCTATTACTCGCGGGGATGGCGCGGGAAACGGACCGACGTGGTTTCGATCTTCGACGCGCGAACCCTCAAGTTCAAGGGTGAGATTGTAATTCCGCCCAAGCGAATCCTGGTCGTACCCAAGCGCTACAACACGGGAATCACTCCAGACGGGCGCTTCCTGTTTGTTGCCAACATGACGCCGGCGACGTCGGTCAGTGTGGTCGATCTCAAGGAACGCAAGTTCGACGACGAGATTCAGACGCCCGGGTGCACCGAGGTGCTGGTCTCCGGGACGCGCCGTTTTTCCTCGATATGTGCCGACGGGTCGTTCATGACGGTCACGCTCAACAACTCGGGCAAGGCCGAAAGCAAGAAGCAGGGCAAGCCGCTGTTCAACCCGGAGAAGGATCCCGTCTTCGACCAGCCTGCGATGGCTCCGGGAAAAGCCTACTTCATTACTTATCACGGTATGGTTCTGCCGGTTGACATCGCGGGTGCCGAGCCTGTTGCCGAGCCCGAGTGGTCGATGCTCAGCGCCGCGGACAAAGGATGGCTGCCGGGCGGATGGCAGGCGGTCGCTTATCAGCGCAGGACCGGCCTGCTGTACGTCCTGATGCACAAGGGCGGCAAGTGGACGCATGAGCAGCCCGGAAACCAGGTCTGGGTTTTTGACGCAAAGACTCACAAGCGCGTCCGGCGCATCAAGCTCAAGGCGCCCGGCTACAGCATCATGGTCAGCCAGGACGCGAAAGCTTTGCTTTTTGTTCTGCCGCTACCGATGCCTCAGACGAATCTGGATACCTATTCGGCGCGACAGGGAAAATTCCTCGGGTCATTCAAAAACATTGGTTCGTCGCTTCTGATGTTTGGGCCCTGAGATGGCGTGGCGCCTCCTTGTGGGAGAATCAGGATGCCAGGTCTCGATACGGCAATAGGATGGACGCTCGCGGTGGTGCTCGCCGCGATATTCCTCACGTCGGCGGCCTTGAAGCTGCGTGATATCACGGCGTTTCGCCTCGCCGTCGAAGCCTATCGTATCGTCCCTCGCGCCATGGCGGCGGTGCTCGCCTTTGCGATCCCCGTCGCGGAAATCGCAGGAGCAGCGTGCGTGCTTTTTCAACCGACGCGCGAGGCCGGAGCCGTCCTGTTAATTGCTCTGCTTGCGATGTTCACCGCCGCGATCGGGATCAATCTCGCTCGCGGGCGCCGGGATATCGACTGTGGATGCTTCGGGCCTGCACTCCGACAGAATCTGAGCGGATGGTTGGTTGTGCGAAATACGGTGCTGGCCGCCTTTGCCGCGATCGCTCTCTTTCCCGGCAATGCTCGCGAAATCGGCGCCGTTGACGTGATGACGATCGCCGGCGGAGCAGTTTCGCTGTTGTTGCTGTATGCGGCGGTCAATTATCTGCTCGTTCAGGGTTCAGCCGTTCGCATCGTGGAGATTCAAAATGGTTGAGGCGTTGCTCGTCTCGCAGGCAGTCCTGTGGCTTGTGATAATCATTCTTGCGGCGACGGTATTCGCTCTGGCGCGCCAGATTGGAGTGCTTCACGAGCGGGTCGCTCCGATGGGCGCGCTGACGATCGATCATGGGCCGAAGGTCGGCGACGCAGCGCCGTCGTTCGAACTTGCCGGTCTCTCGGGCCGCAGTGTAAAGATCGGTGGAGCGAATCCGGACGGCTTGAGCACGCTTTTATTGTGGGTGTCGCCTTCCTGCTCAGTGTGCAAGAAACTGATCCCGATAGCCAAGGCGATCGGGGGCGAGTCGAAACTCAATCTCGTCTTTGCGAGCGACGGCGACCAACCGGAACAGGAGCGGTTGATACGCGAACAGCAGCTTGAGGACTTCGCCTTCGTGCTTTCGGGCGAGCTTGGCATGACGTACCGAATCGGGCGACTGCCCTACGCGGTGCTGATCGATGAAGCGGGAGTGGTTCGCGCCAAGGGACTAGTAAACACCCGCGAGCATTTGGAAAGCCTGCTCGAAGCCAAGCGTATCGGGGTCGCATCCATACAGGAGTATCTCGGCTCGCACGGCGGGCACGAGATGACGACAGTCGGCAACGGACAGAGGGGCGGGAATCATGGATAAACTGGTCGAACAGTTCACGCGCAGGGTTGCGCAACGTACTTCGCGCCGCGGATTTCTTTCCTCACTGGGAAAACTTCTGGTCGGCGCAGTAGCTATCCCGCTTCTGCCGGTGGACCGGGTCGCTGCGCGCGCACGGGCCGCCGAACTGGCCGGTGTGAACGATGATACCTCTTGCGAATACTGGAAGTACTGCGCGATCGACGGCTTCCTGTGCTCGTGCTGCGGCGGTGGGTCGCACGATTGTCCACCCGGCGCTACGCCCTCGCCGACTTCGTGGGTTGGCACCTGCCATAATCCCGGCGACGGACGCGACTATATAGTGAGCTATCGCGATTGTTGCGGGCAGGCTCCGTGCGGTCGATGCTTCTGTTCGAACACCGGAGGCGAGATGCCGCTTTACAGGCCGCAGCTCAACGCTGACCTGGTCTGGTGCTTCGGCGCACCCAGCATGGTCTATCACTGCTCGACCGCCGAGATAGTTTCAGTGAAATAGCGCCGGAGACGTGCAGTAAGTGCCGATAGTCATTCGCGAGACCCGCTCCCGCAAGAACTTTCGCGTCGATCAATACTCACCGGGAATATGAGACTGTTGGCGACTGCAGGCCTGCTCGTCGCGATGCTGGCGCTTGCGCCGAACGCGCGCGCCGCGGGCAGTATCTTCGGTACTCGATGCATCGTGTGCCATCAGGCCAATGCGCGTGGCATTCCCGGCGTTTATCCTCCGCTTGCCGACACGATAGGAGCCTATGTGTGTCTCCCGCAGGGGCGTCGCTACATTATCCACGTGGTGATTCACGGGATCGCAGGGCGTATCGTGTCGCACGGTGTCACGTATTACGGCGTGATGACCTCGTTCGCGAGTCGTAGCAATGCGACGATCGCGGCGACTCTCAACGATGTCCTTCACCGCTTCAACCAAAAGCTGCTGCCCCGAAATTTCAAGCCGATTACGGCCGCCGAGGTAAAGCGCGCGCGGGCGGCCAATCTCTCCGCCGCCGAGATGCCGACTCAACGGGCGCTTCTCATGAAGGCGCTTGCAAAGGCGGGCGACATCCCGTCGCCGGGCGGGTCACGATGAGCAGGATATTTGCGGGCATACTGGGCGTATTGGTTTTTCTCGCGGTTTCGCTTTGCGTCCGGGCCGAACCGCCGCACAAGCTCTACATGCTCAACTGCATGGGGTGTCATGGCTCGAAAGGCCAGGGCGTCAAGGGTGTGTCTCCATCACTGATCGGTATTGGAAACTTCCTCAAGGTGCCGGGAGGCCGCGCTTATCTGATCAAAGCGCCCGACGTCAGGCAGTCGGCGTTAACCGACGCGCAGGTTGCAGCGGTCATGAACTGGGTGCTCGAGAACTTCAGCAGGAAAAGCCTGCCGGGCAAATTTGCGCCCTACACCCCGTCCGAGGTTCATGGCTATCGCGCGGCGCCTCTGCCGGAATTTGCGCGCACGCGAAAGCGCCTGCTCAGGGAGATCGCCTCGCAAAAGAGCGCGCACTGAATAGCAGCTCTCACCACGGCGTGCGTTCGCGATCTCGTCGCCGCTTCATTCCGGAAAAATACGGCGCGGCGCCGGTATGTCAGTTGTGCGGGAAGTTCTGTTCGCAGTTATTACCGAAGGTGAATGAATAAAGCCCGACGTCGGGGTCGCTGGTACTGACCCGCAGCAGATGTTTGCCGAACTTGGGATTATTCACTAGGTAATAGAGCTGCTTTCGCCCAATCTCGACGTAAGTTCTCCCGTGCCAGTCGGTTTTGATATCCACTCCGCGTGCCCCGGACGCAATGGGCCTGCCGTCCTGCGTTACGTAAAGGCGCTGCGTCGAGCCGTTGTCGGACCCGGCGACGATATAAACCGACTTGGACCGATAATGGATCTCCGCTGACGACTCTGTTTGCCGCGATGCATCATCGGTATGAATACCGTCGGGACGCGCGACCCACGGTCCCGCCAGGGCGGTCCTGTCAATCGGAATCACCTTGGGCGGTACGTAAACCTTGGGTTTGTTGGCTGCCAGACCGCCCTTGTTCACGAGAAGCACCTCGCGGATCGTTCCCAGATACGTTTCAGGAGTGGTACGCAGACACATACCGCCGAACAAAGTCTGATGCTCGGCTTTCGGGATTCGATACTTTGCAGCCGTAAATTTGAGCGACGGATTGGCTTCCTTGAGCAAATGGCGGATCTCGACTTCGACCAGGTCGTAATTGCCTTCGCCCTCAATCTTGTCCGCGACACGTCCTTCCTTGTCGATTAGATACTCAGTCGGCCATCCGGGATTGTGAAACGCGTCCCATACCTTTCCGCTATTGTCGAGAGCGATCGGATAGGTGATGCCAAATCGCTTGACGGCGTTCCTGACCAACTGGGGATTTTTCGCAAAGTTGAACTCAGGCGTATGGACGCCGATTATTACCAGCCCGAGTGGAGCATACAGCCGTTGCCATCGTTCCAGGTACGGGAAAGAACGGATGCAGTTGATGCAGGTGTAGTCCCAGAAATCGATCAGCACGACCTTGCCGCGAAGCTGCTTAAGCGTGAGCGGCTTGGAATTGATCCAGATTTTGGGCGTCGGGAATTTGGGCGCCGGCCAACGAGGTTGCCCGAGAAATGCACCGGCGCTTCCGGCACAAGCAAGCAGAATCGATAGGATCAAGGCGCATGATACGGCGGCCTTCCTGCTCGACTCCGGGGCATTGTGTGCAGCCATTTTGGCGATCCTGACAAATGCCTCCATACTCGCTTCCCCCTTCTGAAAGCTTGGAAATGACCGAATTTATTTATGCGGGAATTTCGTTTCGCAATTATTCCCGTAGCTGAACGAATATAGCCCGATGCCGGGTTCTCCAACACTGATTCGCAACAGATGCGTGCCGAATTTGGGGTTGCTAACCAGGTAATACAGTCGTTTCTCCCCAAGTTCGACGTAGGTTCTGCCCAGCCAGTCCGTTTGAATGTCGGCTCCGCGCGCGTCGGAAGGAATCCATTTTCCGTCCTGCGTAATATAAGCCCGCTGGCTTGAGCCATTGTCCGAACCCGCCACCAGATACACGGACTCGGAGTTGTAATGAAGCTCGATTGCGGAATCCTGTGTCGAGGCGGTGTGGATTCCGTCGGGTCCTGCCCTCCAGATTCCTTCCAGCGCGGCAGTGTCAACCGGAACGATTTTGGGCGGCATGTACTTTACCGGCTTGTTGCCCTTGAGACCTCCCGGATTCGAAACGAGCATGGCTCGAATCGTACCCAGATGGGTTTCCGGTGTGGGGTTAAGGCATACGCCGCCGAAACCCGGCTCGTCGTCCGGAATCTTGTACTTCGCGGCCTTGAAGTTGAGTGCCGGGGAGCCTTCCCTGAGGAGATACTGAATTTCGCGCTCGACCAACTCATAGTGGCCCTCGCCCATCTCGCGGTCGACGACGCGCCCCTGCTTGTCGATCAGGTATTCCGTCGGCCATCCCGGGTTATGGAACGCGTCCCAAACCTTTCCGTCATTATCGATGGCGACCGGAAATGTCACACCGAAGCGTCGCACCGCATCCTTGACCAGTGACACGTTTTTAGCGAAGTCGAACTCTGGCGTATGGACACCGATTAACACGAAACCGTCCGGCCCGTACAGAGTGCTCCATCGTTCCCAATGCGGCATGGAACGGATGCAGTTGATTGAGGTGTAGTCCCAGAACACCAACAAAACGACCTTGCCGCGAAGCTGCTTCAAGGTGAGAGGCTTCGAGTTGATCCACACCTTGGGTGTCGGGAACGACGGCGCCGGCCATCGCGGTCCTTCTATCACCGCATTCGCGCTACCGGCCAAAAACAGAACGGCTGTAAGCACAAGCGTCCCAAGGATAGGCGCCGTTTTCCTAGCGGGTCGATTCATCTCCGTGCTCCCCAGCGAGAATCAAGTCGCCTTGACTGTCAGGATAGGCGTACCTATCTTCGATTCAGGTTGTCCCAAGTTCGCGAAGAGGAAGATTTTGATGGCCAGCGACAAGGTCCTACACATAACCGATTCGAACTTCGAGAGCGAGGTGCTCAAGTCAGACAAGGCAGTTCTGGTCGACTTCTGGGCCCCCTGGTGTGGCCCGTGCCGCGCTATCGCACCTATCGTCGATGAGCTTGCCGAGGAATACGACGGTCGTCTCAAGGTGGTCAAGGTAAATGTCGACGACAATCCGATGACGCCTGCGCGTTTCGGAGTCCGGGGTATTCCCAATCTGCTCGTGATTCGCGACGGACAGGTGAAGGAGCAGATTGTCGGTGCCGTTCCCAAGGCGAATCTGGTGCGGGCGCTCGAAGGCGCGTTATCCTAAGCACACCAGCCCTCGAAAAAACGGCGCAAGAGCTTATTTGCTCGAAGCGGGCACCGCTGAGCCCGCACGTCCGGCCAGCGATCTAACGTCGGAGGCGTGTTTGTTCCAGAAGCGGGCCAACTCTGCCCGCTTCTGAAGATAGGTGCTCTCTATCTCGTCCGGCAGATATCTGACCAACTCGTGGTTGTAGGCGAGTAGCTTCGGCGCGAGGCGCGAGTCGCGCACCAAAGCGGCGTTGGAAGCCAGGAGCGCGGTAAGTATCATCACGCCCAGCCCAATTACGACTCCCATGGTTGCGGCGCCCAGCGCGCCACCCGCAAGGCGGTCCGCCCAGCTCAGGTGGACCGTGTTCACCAGTCGTATCAGAAAGCGTCCGGAAGACTCGATCGCGGCGAAAACCGCGACAAACAGCGCGATATATGCGACCACGGCCGAGGCGGTCTGACTCAGGCCAAGACGCGGCCCGATAAGTTCGGTCACAACCGGATAATAGATCGAAGCGAAATAGATGCCGCACGCCACGGACGCCAACGACGTAAGCATCCTGAGTGCTCCACGACTGACCCCGTAAATCGCGCCAATCGCGACGAACACAATGATCACGTAATCGAGTCCGTTCATTCGCGTCCGCCCCTTCGGCGAGGCTACACGATCGGATGCGATAGAGCGATGATCAGAGCGGTCGCAACCTTCGATGTTCGACGCGCTGGTGTATAAATAGAGCCATGCCCAGGGTTTATATCGAGGAGCTTTCCCGTCACGTCGGCGAGGAGGTTACGCTCTCCGGCTGGCTCTACAATCGTCGTTCGAGCGGCAAGATTCATTTCCTGCAATTGCGCGACGGAACCGGAATCTGCCAATGCGTGGCAACGCTTGCCGACCTCGGTCCAGACGCTTTCGCCGCCGCCGACCATCTGGGTCAGGAAACTTCGCTCGAAGTTACCGGAATGGTGCGGCAGGACAAACGCGCCCCGGGTGGCTTCGAGCTTTCGGCGAGCAGTTATCGGGCCTTCGGTGCTTCGACCGACTATCCGATTACGCCCAAGGAACACGGCGTCGCTTTCCTGCTCGACCTGCGCCATCTCTGGATTCGCTCATCGCGACAGAACGCGATCCTCAGGATTCGGAGCGAGGTTGAACAGGCGTGCCGCGATTTTTTCCATGAGCGCGGCTTCGTCCTGTTCGATTCGCCGGTGCTGACTCCCACCGCATGCGAGGGCACGACCAACCTGTTCGAGGTCGACTACTTTGACGAGCGCAAGGCATACCTGACCCAGAGCGGGCAGCTCTACGCCGAAGCGGGGGCGCTCGCGTTCGGCAAAGCCTACTGTTTTGGCCCCACGTTCCGCGCGGAAAAGTCGAAAACCCGACGCCATCTGACCGAATTCTGGATGGTCGAGCCGGAGGTCGCCTTTTTTGATCTGGAAGACGACATGAAGCTCGCCGAGGAGTTCGTTTCGTATATCGTGGGCCGCGTTCTCGAGCGCAAGCAGGAAGAATTGAAACGCCTTGAGCGCGACACTGCGGTCCTCGAGCGGGCCGCGTCCACGCCCTACCCGCGTATCACCTACGACGAAGCCATTGAGAAGCTCCGCGCCAAGGGATTCGCCGTCGAATGGGGCGAGGATTTCGGCGGCGACGAGGAGACCGCGCTTTCATCCGATTTCGATCGTCCCGTGATGGTCCATCGCTATCCTACTCAATGCAAAGCTTTCTACATGAAGCAGGACGACGCGCGGCCCGAGGTTGCTCTATGCGTCGACATGCTCGCGCCCGAAGGTCATGGCGAGATTATCGGCGGCGGCCAGCGCGAGGATGATTACGAAACCCTCCGGCAGAAGATTCTGTCGCACGGTCTGCCGCTCGAGCCGTTCAACTGGTATCTCGACCTGCGCCGTTACGGCACGGTGCCGCATGCCGGGTTCGGGATGGGGATTGAACGGTGCGTTGGATGGATCACGGGGACACATCACGTGCGCGAGACGATTCCGTTTCCGCGCATGATGGAACGGCTCGAACCGTAGGCAGCGACTGCTGCGCTTACCCAAGTGTTCGTTGCGAATTACTATTCGCGCTGGGAAGGTCACTTCGACGTGACCGAGAACGAGAAATGGCGAAATCGAGCACGACTTACTGGAACCCGCTGGCGCCGGAAAGCCATGCGAAATGGACTCCCGTGCAGGGTTTGGAAGGCATGGCAGAGGAAATAACCCTCAGCATCGACCAGACGACCGGGGAATACACCAGGCTCACGCGGTTCCTGCCCGGAGCGGACACTACGCCTTTTGGCGGCAAGGCCCACGAGTATCCCGAGGGGGTATTCATTGTCAGCGGACGTCTGTACGACGCCGCGTTCGACAAATGGCTCGCGGCGGGCGACTACGCGAGCCGTCCGCCGGGAGAACTGCATGGCCCGTTCACGACCGACCAAGGCTGCATC
The DNA here is from genome assembly GCA_046704965.1 of Binataceae bacterium (SeqCode). Taxonomy (GTDB): domain Bacteria; phylum Desulfobacterota; class Binatia; order Binatales; family Binataceae; genus DTIX01. The sequence continues at coordinate 1,086 of JBJKQX010000022.1, read as the reverse complement.
GTCCTGGAGGTCTCGTTCCCGAACCGCACCTAAGCCAATCGCCCGAGCGTGCGACACCCGATCAGTTGCCGCGAGACTCCGAAGCGTTTTGAATAGCTCGCTTCTAGTGGAGCGACGGCGCTCAGTCCGCGCAACAGGCCGGCGCGCTCGCCGAAGATGAATTCCACTCAGGCGCGGGCGTTCGCCGTCCAAGCCTGTGCGCCACCAAGAAACCTGGCCTCGATTACCGAACGCGCCTCGTCCATCACATCGCTAACGATACGACCCGCGGGTTTGACCGCGTGGATAAGCCCAGCGCCTTGTCCGCAAGCCAGTCCACCGTCATCGATTTTCCCTTCGTAGCGCGCCTTTTCGGCAAGCGGGAAGCCGATTTTCATCGATTGGAGCGGAAACGGCATGATCTCGCTCTCGCGTCCCACCCACGAGTCGGTGAAGCGATTGCGCACCAGCCGGCACGGCTTACCCGAATGGCATCGCGTGATGATCGTTCCCTCTACGTCAATTTCGACGATTTTGTTCTTGTAGTTGGCATGGGCGAAAGCCTCGGTCGAGGCCACGAACCGGCTTCCCATCCATACGCCCTGCGCGCCCAGTGCGAGCGCAGCCACCAGACCGCGCCCGTCCGCGATTCCTCCCGCCGCAAGCACGGGAACCCGGACCGCGTCGACCACTTCGGGCACCAGCGCCATCGTGCCGACTCGCCCGGTGTGGCCACCGGCTTCGTGTCCCTGCGCGATTATCACGTCTATTCCTGAGGCCTCCAGACGCCGGGCCTGCTTGACGTTGCCGCACAGCGACATGACGACGACACCGGCCTGATGGGCGCGCGGGACGATTCCGGCAGGGTTGCCGAGGCCCGAAACGATGACCGGGACACCCTCTTCGAAGGTTATTTCGATCAGTTTCTCGACGTTGGAGCTGTAGCGGACCACAGTGTCGTCAGATTTATCGGCTTTAATTTCTGCAAACAGGATATCCACACCAAAAGGTTTGTCGGTCAAATCCCGGCATCGACGGATTTGTTCTCTTAATTCAGCGGAGCGCATGGTGCCGGAGCCGATACACCCGAGACCACCCGCGTTCGAG
>JBJKQX010000021.1:0-4417 GCA_046704965.1 Binataceae bacterium (SeqCode) | reverse complement strand
AGATAGGAGATGACGTCGACCCGAAATCCGTCGATACCGCGCTCCATCCAGAAACGAAGCACCTCGTGCATCGCCTCGACGACGTCGCGGTTGCGGTAGTTCAGATCGGGTTGCTCGGGCAGAAATGAGTGCAGGTAGAACGAGCGGGTCGGTTCGTCGAACTGCCAGGCGGAGCCGCCGAAGGTGCTCAGCCAGTTGTTTGGCGGACGGTCGGGCTCACCCGCGACCCAGATGTACCAGTCGCGCCGCGGATTATCGCGCGAGGCACGCGATTCGAGGAACCACGGATGCTGGTCGGAAGTGTGGTTGGGAACCAGGTCGAGCACGACCCGGATATGCCGCCGATGGGCCTGCTCGACCAGACGGTCAAGGCTCGGCAGGTCTCCCAGTTCGGAATGAATCGCGCGATAGTCGGTTATGTCGTAACCGCAGTCACGAAGCGGCGAGGGATGCACCGGCGTGAGCCACAGCGCGTCGATTCCAAGCGAATCGGGAGTTCCGTCATTCAGATAGTCGAGGTGCGCGGTGATGCCGTCGAGGTCGCCGACGCCGTCACCGTTCGAATCGGCGAAGCTGCGCACGTAGATTTCGTAGAAGACCGCCTTGCGCCACCATTGGTCGGGCATGGTTCAATGGTACGGTTTTATGTGGCGGCAGCCCAAGCGGACGAAGTCGCGCGTTCGTCAGCGATGTTCCGACTGTGCAGTCGAAGGCGCGGCACGCATCGGCGGCGCGTGCACGACCGCGCGCGGGCGCTGACGTCGCCGGAGGCTATTCTATGAAGCCGAGTTCCTTCAGGCGGCTCAACGCTTCCTCGGCGTTGTCGCTGTAGACCATCAGGCGCGATCCTATGCTGTTACCAAATATCTCGGACGCCTCGCTGTCGAATACGAAGCATTCGATACCGGCACCTGCCAGCATGTCGCGGGCGATTTGGATCTGGGTCGGATCGAAAGCGCTGAAGACCTCGGTAAGTTCGTTGGGATCGGGTTGACGAGTATCCATAGTGAGCCTGACGCGGGCGCTTCAGTCGTTGCTCGAAGCTCTGGCCGCCCTCCTGATGCCTTTTACGCGATTATAGATGACAAAGACCGCGCCCGCCACGATGATCGCGGCAATCAACCCGTCGAAGCGATGCAGGTACGGGGACAGCGCCTGCCAGTGCTGACCGAGTTTCATCCCTGCGTAGGCAAGCGCGAAACACCAGATGTAAGAGCCGACAAACGTGTAGATGGTGAACGGCACGAGCCGCATCCTTGCGACGCCTGCCGGGAATGCGATGAAAGTGCGGACCACCGGCAGCAACCGGCTGATGAACACCGCGGGTCCACCCCATCGCTCGAAAAAGCGGTCCGCAATTTCAAGTTCGTGCGGCGCTATAAGAACGTAACGGCCGTAGCGTTCGAGCACCCAACGGCCTCCGTTGGCGCCAACGTAGTAGGCGACGTACGAACCGAGCAGACAGCCGAAAGCGCCGGCAAGCGCGACCATGTTGAGACTGAAACGCCCGGTCGCGACCAGGTAGCCGGAAAACGGCATGATGACCTCGGAAGGCAGCGGGATGCATGCGCTTTCGACCGCCATCATCAGAACCACGCCGCCATAACCAAGCGTCGAGATTGAGATGACGACAAAAGAGGAAATGTAGCTTAAGAGCCTGTCGATCATCGTCCTCTTTCAGTATCCTCGGTGCGGCACGCAGCCGCGAAGTTAGCGCAAGGGCCAAGACTGCCACGCTTGGCTCCCAGATGCGAGTGGGCAGGGCGCGCCTGTCGAAGCGTTTTCAGTTTCGTTCCGGGATGTGTATAATCCCCGACTGTATATATGTTGAACGACTAGCGGTGCAGCAGCGTGCCGCGGCCATCCGAGGGAGACCAAATGTCAAAGAGAACACTTACCGTGACCGACAACCGAAATGGGAAGAGCTACGAAATTCCCATCGAGGAGGGCAATGTAATCCGCGCTGCTGCGCTCCGCGAGATAAAGGAGTCAGACGACGATTTCGGGCTGATGTCGTACGACCCGGCTCTGTTCAATACGGCAAGTTGCCGAAGCCGCGTGACTTACATCGACGGCGATCGCGGAATCCTGCGCTACCGTGGTTATCCCATCGAACAACTGGCTGAAAAGAGCAATTTCCTCGAGACCGCCTACCTGATCGTCAAGGGCGAGCTGCCGGACAAAGAGCATTTCAGCGCGTGGGAGCACAACATCAAGATCCACACGATGGTTCACGAGAACATCAAGCGCTTCATGGAAGGCTTTCGTTATGACGCGCACCCGATGGGGATGTTGCTTGGGACCGTCGGCGCACTTTCCACGTTTTATCCCGACGCGAAGAACATCTTCGACCTCGAATCGCGCCGCCTGCAGACGCGCCGACTGATCGGCAAGGTGCCGACCATCGCGGCCTACGCCTATCGCCACAGCCGGGGACTGCCGTACGCTTATCCCGACTACGATCTTAGCTACGCGGGCAATTTCCTCGCGATGCTCTTCAAGATGACCGAGCTCAAATACAAGCCCAACCCGATACTCGAGCGCGCGCTTGACGTTCTGTTCATCCTTCATGCCGATCATGAGCAGAATTGTTCCGCCAACGCGATGCGTTCGGTGGGCAGCTCGCATCCCGACCCCTACGCCGCGACCGCGGCGGCCGTGGCCGCACTTTACGGGCCGCTGCACGGTGGCGCGAACGAAGCGGCTATCCGGATGCTCATGGAGATCGGTTCCAAGGACAAGGTCCCCGCGCTTATCAAGGCCGTGAAGGCCGGCGAGCGCAAACTCCAGGGCTTCGGCCATCGCGTGTACAAGAACTACGACCCGCGGGCCAAAATTTTGAAAAATCTGGCACCCCAGGTGTTCGAGGCCACGGGCCGCAACCCGCTTATCGACATCGCGGTCGAGCTGGAACGAATCGCGCTGGAGGACGAGTACTTCGTCCGGCGCAGACTCTATCCCAACGTGGATTTCTATTCGGGAATCATTTATCAGGCGATGGGTTTCCCGATGACCATGTTTCCTGTGCTGTTCGCGATTCCCCGCACGGCGGGATGGCTGGCGCAGTGGGCCGAGATGGTGCGTGACGCGGAGCAGAAGATCACGCGTCCGCGCCAAATCTATGTAGGCGAAGACCAGCGCGACTGGATGCCGATCGAGAAGCGTCCGGAGCCGGTCTCGCGCGAAGACGCGGTGAGCGAGGAAATCTGAAGTCTCGATGACATAACGGATGGGCCGAAGAGGCCGGCGCCTGGCGTCGGCCTCTTGGTTTTTTGGCAAGGCGGCCATTCGGTCGTCCGACACCCTCCCGTTCAACCCGGTGGGGCATCTTCGATAACGGACGATCACCCGCAACGCTCGAAAAAGACATGGTGACCTGATAAGAGGGATGGATAAGGGCAGAGCTCCGTCGTACGTTTCAGCGGGCGATATCCTTGCGGATTTTGTAGGCGTGCCTTCGGCGAGCGCTTGCGTCCGGCCCGGACGTGACGCGCTCTATGCCGGACCGGGCCCGCATTGTGGAAAATGCGGACAGGGGTTGGACGATGGCACTCGGGCTGCAAACGGAGTGAACGGCGAGGCGGACAAATTGCGGGTTCCACGAAAATGAACTCCAAAGAATGCAAGAATAACGCGAAACGCGACCGCGCCGCGGACGTCGGGCAGGCGGGCAGACGGGGCTGGCGTCTGCCGGGTCCGATCCTCTACTGGGTCATAGGTGCCGCTCTTTCAACTCTACTTCTTGGCCTGACGGCTCTGCCACACCACTCGACTACGCAGGCCCGGCTCGCGAACGGAAACACGAAGGCTGTTGCTCAGGGCGTCGCAGCCGCGAAGCCGCAAACCGACGCCGGCAACGGCGGGTTCAATATCTTCATCGTGCTCGGTCCCGAATCTCCCCGATGGCACGACGCGGCGTGGGCGAACGACCTTGAGTCACGCCTCAAGCAGGAGCTGGCCCGCGGGGGATTTCCCAACATCGGTGTTTCCGTCGGTCGCGACGGCAGTGTCTATCTGGCGGGAACGCTTTTCCGGCCCTCGGAAAAAGGGACGGTCGAGCAAATCGTCGAGAGCACCCGCGGCGTCGCGAGTGTCCATTTCCATCCCGGGCCCCAGCAGCTTTACGGGCGCGGCTACCTCGGCCTGGAAGCCGGGCCGTCTCCATACCACTACGGTGTCAGGGTAGACAAAGTATGGTCGGGTTCGCCTGCCGCGATGGCGGGGATTCGGGTTGGCGATATCATCCTGCGCTTCGGCGGACGCAAGGTGAACAATCCCGAAGATTTCCACTTCGCGGTCGAGTCATATATCGGCGGCCAGCGCGTGCCGGTTATCGTCGAACGCGACCATGTTGAGAGGCACGTGACGGTCCGCTTGGGCGAAACCAGCCCGGTTGTGATGGACTAGCCGGGTTCGT
>JBJKQX010000020.1:0-7745 GCA_046704965.1 Binataceae bacterium (SeqCode) | reverse complement strand
GGTACAGGTCGCCCATCAGGTCGAGCACCTTGTGGCGCGCGAACTCATTGTCGAAGCGCAGCTTGGTGTTCACGACCTTCTCATCGTCCACCAGAATAACATTGTCGAGCCGCCCGCCGCTTGCGAGTCCCATCTCGGAGAGCTTGGTGAACTCGCTCACGAACCCAAAGGTTCGCGCGGGCGCGATCTCACGAACATAGTCAGCCGTGGAGCCGAAATCGAAATGCACCTGCTGCACTCCGACCGGCGCCGGATAATCAAGTGTGTAGTCAATTACAAGATGGTCGGCAGGTTCTATACGGATGAACTCACGACCCTCGCCAGGCTTTCCGATAACTATGGTTTCGCGCACGCGGATTGGCTCGACCGGCGTATCCTGTTCCTGCACACCGGCCATCTCCAGATGCCGGCAGAACTCCAGCGCCGATCCGTCGAGCGCGGGAATTTCGTCGTCCGTCTTGATCAGGAGGTTGGTGATGGCGAAGGCGTGAAGCGCCGACATCAGATGCTCGACCGTACGTACCGAACGCCCGCCGCTCGATAGCGTGGTGTTGTAGCCGGTCTCGGTGACGTTCTCCATCGCGACCGGGATACGCGATTCGTCGGCCACCGAGGAAAACACGATACCCGACCCGGGTGGCGCGGGATGCAGTATCACGCCGGTGCGAAGACCGGTATGGAGTCCCTGTCCGCCAAGGACTATCGGATGGGCTATAGTTCGCTGCGCGCTGGTTCCACGACCGCGCGCCCTCGCCTTGCGGGTGCGTGCCACAGTTTCATCGGCAAACGGAGTCAGGTCGGATGCGTCGGGCGCGGCGCTTCCACCGTCGATAGCGCGCGAGATCGAAGCGAGCAGGCCGCTCATCGAGAACGGTTTCTGGATGAAGTCCGCGGCGCCAAGCTTGGTCGCGGCGACCGCGCTCTGGATATTGGCGTGGCCCGAGATCATGATTACCGGCACCGAAGGGTTTTGTGACTTGATCCGGCGCAGAAGCTCGATCCCGTCAATCTCGGGCATCCAGACGTCGAGCAGCACCAACGCCGGGCTCTCGGTTTCGAGCAGACTCAGGACGTTCGGCGCGTCTCCCGTGTCAACGACGCGAAAACCCTCGTCGCTCAATATTCCGCGCAGCGAGGACCGAATCCTCTCCTCGTCATCCACCACCAAAACAGTTTCGTTCACCTTTGAGTCTCTCTCGCAGTGATAATGCTAATATTTCGCTGACGGAAAGTTCAGCTCGCGGTCTTCGGGAATTGTGCGTCTTTTACAGGAAATTCAAGGATGAATCTACTTCCCTGCGGCGGGTTGTCCGCAACCCGCACGAAGCCGCGATGGTCGGTTACGATTGCGGACACTATCGCCAGGCCAAGTCCGGTTCCTCCCCGTTTGCTCGAAAAATAAGGCTCGAAAATCCTGGTGCGCAGGCGCGGATCGATGCCCGGTCCGTTGTCTCTGACCTCGAGCGTTACCACTCCGCTCTCCTTGTCGAGCGAGGTACTGACGTCTATTCGCGGGTGTCCTCCGTTGTGGTCGATTGAGGTGGTCGCGGTTACCGCGTTGTCGAGCAGGTTTACTATCGCCCGCTTTATGGCCTCGCGGTCGATTTGGGTCTGCGGCAGCTCGGGTTCGAGTGCAAGGGAAAAATCCACTTCGGGATGGGCGGCATGAAAACTTGCGACCGTCTCCGAGACGAGCGGGTTGAGATTTCCCGGCACCGGGCTCAGATGGGGCATCCGGGCAAACGCTGAGAACTCGTTGACGAGATGCTTCAGGTCCTCGACCTCGCCGATAATGGTGCGGGTGCATTCCTCCAGCAGTCCTCCGTCGTTGCCGAGCCGCGGGCCGAGCTGACGGCGCAGACGCTCCGCGGACAACTGGATGGGGGTAAGAGGGTTTTTGATTTCGTGCGCGATACGCCGGGCCACCTCGCGCCACGCCTCCATCCTTTCGACCTTTGCTATCTGGCTGACGTCCTCGAAGAACAGCACCGAGCCGAGCGAGGCTCCGGTTTCGTCACCGAGCGGGCTTGCCGTGACCATCAGTTCCGTCTGGGCTCCGTCGATTTCAGCCTTCACGGAAGAACGCACTTCGCGCGCCGGTGGCGAGGCCGAAAGCAGATCGTCGATCACGCGCACCAGCACGAGTCCGATAACCTCACGATAATGGCGCCCGACGGCATGCTCCGCCGCAAGTCCCAGCATCCGCTCGGCGCACGGATTCATGGTGGTAATCTCTCCTTCGCGATCGAGACCGACCACGCCCGCCGACACGTTCTTGAGAAGCGTCTCCGTGTAGCGGCGGCGACGTTCAAGTTCGGTGTGCGAGGCGCGCAGGTCCGCGGTCATCTGGTTGAACGAACTCACGAGATGCCCGATTTCGTCGTCGCTCACCTGCGCAATCCTGTAGTCAAGATTGCCCGCCGCGATAGCCTGCGTGCCCTCGGCCAGCCGCTTGATCGGACCCGTGATACCGCGTGCCAGATACATCCCGAACCAGCTCGCGAGCAGCACCACCACGAGGCCTATCAGGACCAGGGCAAGGATGTAGCTGTTGAGAATGGGTTGCTTGAGAATCCTCAGCTGAAAGTAGTCCTCGGAGATTCGCGAGATGTCGGCGGCACGCGCGGCAAGGCTTTTCGGCAGGAAATAATCGACCACGATCACGCCCTCGACCTTGTCCGAGTCGGGGCTCACGTAGATCGGAGCGCTGCCGCGAATAACATCGGAGGAGCCGAATCTGTCGGCGCGCGTCACCGAGCGCCCCCTGAGTGTCGCGGCGATGATCGGCGAATTGGGCGACACGCCGATACCCGTCGGGGTCCTCGGACTCAGCGCAAGCAGTATCAGTTTCCGGTCGGCGGAAAAGACTTCGATGGTGCCGAGGTTGTATTCCTGCTGGCGTGCCTCGATGAACTGCTTGAGCGCCGAGCGCTTGTCCGGCGCGAACAGCTTCCGCTCCGCCACTTCCTCGGAGAGCGCACGGGCGAAATGCACGGCATTGTTGGCCGACCCCAGGTAGTAGGTCTTTGCGATCTCCAGCGAGTCGTTCAGCACGCGCTCGTATTCCGGGTTGAACCAACTGCCCACGTCGGCGTGCAGAAACGCCCCGGACACGTAAAGCAGGAAGGCACTCGGAATCAGCGCAACCGCGATGAATCCGAATACCAGCCGCACCTGGAATTTGGACCCGATGAGCCCGCGGCGGCGCTCGAAGATGACTTTGGCGAGATTACGCCCCACCAGGTAAAGCAGCAGACCAAGAAGCAGGAAGCTCAGGTTGAAGAGCGTTATTACGACCAGGTTGGAAAGCAGCGAGGTGTGCTTGGTCAGGGGCGGCAGTTCGGTCTGCGCGAGCACGAAGGCAACGAGAATTACACCGGCCACCCCGACCGCTATAAGCTCACGCCGGCGCCGCTTCAGTTCCGTGCGGCGCGCCTCGTTTTCGATCGATTCGTCAGTCACGAATCAGCGCCTCATCAGCGCGAACACTATACTGATTACGATACTCAGAATTATGCAGGTCATGAGCGGGAAATAAAAGGTGAACTTCCCACGTTGAATATAGATGTCTCCCGGCAGCCGCCCGATGAACGGGATCGACGAGCCCATCCACAGGACGAGCCCGAAGGCGGCAATCGCCAACCCGAAAATCAACAAAGCCTTTCCGATCGGCGCCATAGCGTGGAGATTCTATCCCACCCGCGCCTTCCGCCAAACGGGTAACGCTTGCCGAATCGTGCCGGCGCGCCGCGTGAACGCTGCCTCCCCGCGCGTCGCGCCCGCTCAATCGCCCGCGACGGCTCGATTGTTTCGCGTCCGGCTCCTACTTCGGGGCGTCAGGCGTGTGCCGCCTTGGCCGCTTCGCGCGCGTCGTGAGTCTCCTTGATGACCTTGTCCGCGACCGGCGCGGGAGCTTCCTCGTAGTGCGAGAACTGCGCTTCGAAAGAGCCGCGACCGGACGTAATGGAGCGGAGGTCGGGCGCATATTTTAGGATTTCCGCCATCGGCACCAGCGCCTTTATCACTTCGGTGTGTCCTCTCGTCTCGACCCCCTGCACCTTGCCGCGTCGCGAGCTCAGGTCGCCGATAACGTCGCCCATGTTCTCGTCGGGACAGGAGACTTCGACCGTCATGATCGCCTCAAGGATGATCGGTTTGGCCTTTTCGAGAGCAGCTTTGACACCCATCGAAGCCGCGATTTGAAAGGCCATGTCCGACGAGTCGACTTCGGGAAAGCTGCCGTCGTACAGCGTCACTTTGACGTCGACCACCGGGTACCCGGCGAGGAAACCTTCGGTCAGGGTGTTGCGCAGACCCTTTTCGACCGACGGGATGAACTGGCGGGGAATCGCGCCGCCGACGATCTGGTCGACGAACTCGAAACCCTTGCCGCGCGCGTTTGGCTCGACCCGAAGCCAGCAATCTCCATACTGGCCGCGTCCTCCGGATTGGCGCTTGTACTTGCCCTGTGCCTCCGAGCGGCCCTTGATGGTTTCCTTGTACGGGACCTTGGGCGAATGAAGCTCGACGTCGACATTGAATTTGCGTTTGAGCTTTTCGACCGTGACCTCGATATGGAGCTGGCCGGTGCCGGAGAGGATGATCTCGCTGTTCTGCGCGTCGCGATGCATCTCAAGCGCGGTGTCCTCTTCGACCAGCTTTTGCAACGCCGCCGAAGCCTTTTCCTCGTCACCTTTCGATCGCGGCTGAATAGCGAATGAGATGACCGGCGTGGGGCGCTCCGGAGGTTCGAACATGATGGGTGACTTTTCGTCGCATAGCGTGTCGCCGGTGCCCGTATCCTTGAGTTTTGCCACAGCCACTATCTCGCCCGGAAGCGCGGAGGCGAGCGGCGACTGCTTTTTGCCCTCAAGTCTCAGCAACTGACCGAATCGCTCCTTCGATTCGTGGGTCACGTTGTAAACGTTCGCGTCGCTGGTCGCGTGGCCGGAGGTGACCCGAAAGACGGAAAGCTTGCCTGAGAACGGATCGATGATGGTTTTGAACACAAGTGCGCTGAACGGCGCGTTGGGGTCGGGCTGTCGCTCCTCGGGTTCGCCGGTTGCCGGGTTGACGCCCTTGAATGCCGGCCGTTCATCGGGTGCCGGAAGCAGCGAAACCACTGCGTCGAGTAGCGGTCCCATCCCGATATTCTTCGCGCCCGACCCACATACTACCGGCGTTACTTTTCCATCCAGAACCGCGGCGCGCAGCGCCCTCAACAGTTCTTCGTCTTCGAGCGTGCCCTTGTCCAGGTATTTTTCGAGCAGTTCGTCGTCGGTCTCCGCGACCGCCTCGCAGATTGCCGTCCGGGCTTCCTCGGCGCGCGCCTTGAGATCTCCCGACAGGTCATCTTCCTTGGCTTTTCCGCTCGTGTCGGCGTAGGTCAACGCTTTCATCGCGAGCACGTCGACAACGCCGTTCATCCCCGTCTCTTCACCGATAGGAAGGGTCAGTACGACCGGCTTGGCGCCCAGGACCTTGTCGAGATCGCTGACCGCCGTCTCGAAATTCGCGCGCTCGCGATCAAGCCGCGACACAAAGGCAATCCGCGGCAATCCGAGCGCCAGCGCCCGTTGCCATACCTTCTCGGACTCTACCTTGAGATCGCCGTTCGGCGTGGCGACGAAAACCACCGCGTCGACCGCCCGAAGCGTATTGTATGTGTCAATCAGGAACGCGCTGTAACCGGGCGTGTCGGCGAGAATGACTTCGGTCTTTTTCCAGTTGAGATGGTGGAAGGCGGAATTGATGGAGGCGAGACGATGAAGTTCCTCCGGCTCGAAGTCCATCACCGCGGTACCGTCGTCGGGACGCCCCAGACGCGTAATCGCTCCCGCGGTAAACAGCATCGCCTCGGCCAGTTGAGTCTTCCCCGTCCCACCCTGTCCGATGAGTGCGATGCTTCTGAGACGCCCGATTTCGTCCACAGCCATAGGAACTACCTCTGCGAGTTGGTTTTCGTTATCGGCCAAACGCCGGCAACTCGTGCGAGCCTGTCCCCGGGTCACTTCGAGTCGCCGTCAGGCACTCTGCCGTTACCGTTTACTCATCATTATCGTAGGCACCTTCAAGGGTAACGTCGCCAGCTACTATCCGACGCGTGATACCGCCGTTGTCGAGCAGGAGCGCGCCGTCCGCGTCGATTCCCGTCACGACGCCCTGCTCGCGCGTGCGCGCATCGACCACCGTGACGCGCTTCCCCGTTAGCGCTGAATAGCGTTCCCACACTTCACGCACGGCTGCAAACCCGTGGGTTTGGGTCTCCATATAGCGAGAGTCGAGCTTCAAAAAAAGCGAATTCGCAACTGCGAGCCGATCGCACGGCTGCCCGCTTGCCGCCAGGACCGACGTCGCGCGGTCGCGAAGTTCGGGCGGTATATGCTCGGGAGCGAGATTCAGATTGAGTCCGATACCGAGAAGGACGCTCTCAACCGCGCCGCTTTGGGCCGCGACGGCTTCCGCTATTATGCCGCCCGCCTTGCGTCGACTTAGCCATACGTCATTGGGCCATTTGAGCTGCACTATTCCGGGAGCGACGCCTTCCAGCGCCTCGGCCACGGCGACGCCCGCAACCAGGCTAAGCCGCGCCACCTCGCCCATCGAAACGCGAGGTTTCAGAATCACGGTCATGTAGAGATTGACGCCGGGCGGAGAATGCCACTGGCGCCCCATCCGGCCGCGCCCGGCGCTCTGACGCTCTGCTATAACGACCGTCCCCTGGGGTGCTCCGTCGGCGGCGAGTTTACGCGCAATTTCCTGGGTCGAGGGCGTTTCCTCGACGTAATGAATCAGGCAGCCCATCCGGCCCGGCTGTCCGTTTTCGATATCTGCATACGGATTGCGAGCCATTGCGAAACACTCCGGACAATCGGCGGTGCGCTTGACGGCCGCCTAAGCTCTTCAGGAGAGATCGATTCTCATGCTGAGATCGACCGCGCGTGCGGAATGAGTCAGCGCGCCCACGGAGATCAGGTCAACGCCGGTTTTCGCTATTGCGCCAACCGTCTCCAGAGTCACGCCGCCCGATACCTCCAGTATCACTTTGTCCCCGGCCATCTCACGCGCCAGTCGTATATCCTCGACCGCCATGTTGTCCAGCAGGATAGCGTCGGCGCCCGAGTCGAGCGCTTCGCGCACCTGCCCGAGAGTCTCGCACTCGATCTCGATACGAAGCGTGTGAGGCGCGAGACGGCGCGCGCGTTCGAGCGCAAACCGTACAGAGCCGGCCGCGGCTATATGGTTCTCCTTGATCAGGACCCCGCTGTCGAGTCCGAAGCGATGGTTGAAGCCGCCGCCCGCGCGGACCGCGTACTTCTCGACCGCACGAAGGCCGGGATGGGTCTTTCGTGTATCGACTATCCGGACGCGTGTGCCGGCGACCGCGTCGACGAATTTCCGCGTAACGGTCGCGATACCCGACATCAGCTGCATGAAGTTCAGTGCCGTGCGCTCGCCAATCAGAAGTCCTGCCAGTTCACCCTCGACCTCCGCGGCCGTCTCGCCGCGTCCGAGCTGCTTTCCCTCCGGCGCGAGATGAAGGATCGACGCTTTGGCACCTGCAAGTTCGAAAACGGGCGCGAGCAATGTCCCGCCGCAGAAAACGATACGCTCGTCCTTGACCGTGATTCGCGCGCGTCCGGGCTGTCCCGGCGCAACCGTTGCGGCTGTGGTGATATCGCCCTGGCCGAGGTCCTCTTCCAGCGCACGTTTCAAAAGGTCTCGGATATCTAATTGCTGAAAGA
>JBJKQX010000019.1:0-8391 GCA_046704965.1 Binataceae bacterium (SeqCode) | reverse complement strand
TGGGTTTATAAAAGCAACCGGGGTGTGGGCCCCCGGGGGCCCCCCCCCCCCCCCCCACAACAGTCCATACCCTTTGAAAAGGTCCGCGCGGTTCAATTCTCCGCGCGATTTCCACCCTAAAAGCGCGAATTCGACCGCCCGCTCGGATTAATTGGGCGGGCAGCTTCCGAGAGATCATTCGTCAGGTGCAGGATCAAGCCTGCCCGAGCGAGCCAGGGCGGAGTACCAATGCCCGCTGTCCTTTACTATGCGGTCCTGCGAGTCGAAGTCGCAGTATACAATTCCGAAACGCTGTGAGTTTCCCTCAGCCCATTCGAAATTGTCAGTAAAAGTCCACGTGAAATAACCGCGCACGTCAGCGCCCATCGCGATCGCGCGACCCATTTCCGCTATATAACGCCGTAGAAAGGCGATTCTCCTGTGGTCGTGGACTTTGCCGTCCGGGCCGGGGCCGTCGCCGTACGAGCATCCGTTCTCGGTCACATAGATCGCCGGTCGGTCGTATTCGCGCGTCACCTTCAAAATCATTTCGGAAAGCGCGGCCGGGTATACTTCCCAGCCGAAGTCGGTGCACTCCAGGCCGTCACCCATGGGCGCTGGACGGGCAGCAATATGTGGTTCATCCGGGTTATGGGTGACGAACATCCGCGTGTACAGGTTGATCCCGACAAAATCGAGCGGCGTCTTCACAAGCTCCATGTCGCCCGGTTTTATATCGACCCAATCTTCGACTTTTCCCTTGACGAAGATGTCCGGATAGGCGCCCTTCATGACCGGGTCCAGGAACCAGAAGTTGAGGAAGCGATCGAATCGCCCGGCGGCTGCGCGATCCTCCTCGGAATCGCTCTTTGGATAACACGGTTGCATGCTGAAAGCGGTCCCGACGGCTTCCGGGCGTGCATTCTCGCGCAACGTTCGTATCGCCATGCCCTGCGCGACATTGACCACGTGGGTAGCCTTGAGCGCTTCGACCGGATTGCATCGCCCCGGCGCGTGCATACCGATCAAGTAGCCCAGTATGGTGAAGACCCACGGCTCGTTGAATACGATCCAATGCTTGACGCGATCGCCGAAATTCCGTGCCGCCACTTCCACGTAGTCGCGGAAATGGTCCGCAAGCATGCGATTGGGCCACCCGCCGATGTCCTCCAGTTTCTGCGGGAGGTCCCAGTGGTAGAGCGTGACGAAGGGCTTGAGTCCGTGGCGCAACAGTTCGTCGATCACACGGTTGTAAAAGTCGATTCCCTTGCGATTGACCTTGCCGGTACCGTCGGGAATGATTCGCGGCCAGCTTAGCGAGATTCGCGCCGCATTGAGCCCCATCGCTTGCATCAGGGCTATGTCGTCCTTGTAGCGATGGTAGAAATCGCATGCGACGTCGCCCGTGTCGCCACCCTTGATTTTACCCGGGGTATGAGAGAAGCGGTCCCAGATGGATTCGCCCTTGTCGTCCTGGTCCCACGCGCCTTCGACCTGATACGCGGCGCTCGCAGTACCCCAAAGGAAATCTTCAGGAAAAACGATTCCCGCCATAGGACCTCGTTATCATAGAGTTTCACGACGCGCGACGACGGAGAAAACCGGTCGCGGTCCCCGGCAGGCGCAAGGATAGTTGGTCAGTGGACGGTCAGTGTTTTCAGAGGAGGAAGCATCCGATCCACGCGGCATCCCCACGCGTAATTCTCTTCCACCAGCCGCGCGCACCAGCACTCGCCGCATCCGGTTCGTCGAAGGTTGGCGAAGGCGCGCGCCACTCCGAGCCGCGTCACGCTGTTCGAGCGATCGCTGCGGTCGAGTTGTCCGCATGAAAACAGAATGCCCTCGGGGTCCATCGTGCAAAACACCCATCCCGCCGCGCACGGAGGCCACGCGTCCTGCGGAAAGCGGCGAAAGTGACGCAGACTTGCCCATCCGTTTCCAACGCCGCGTTTTGCACCTTTCAGAGTTTCGATGCGGTCGAAGGCTGCGCGAATGCCGCGACGCTCCAGTTCCCAAGCCGAGCCGTCGCGGTCACTGTTCTGGAAAAGGCTGTTGAGAGCGGGTTGAAAGATGACCGGAATACCCATGGGTTCGGCTATCTCGAGCAGTTCTTCGATCGCGTTCGCATTGTGACGCCCGACAACGGACGTAAACTCGACGGCAACGCCGGCACTGCGCGCCGCACGGGCGCCGGCGATGGCGTGGTCGAAGGAACCGGTTCCGCGCATCGCGTCATGGTTTTCCCGCGGACCGTCGAGGCTCACGTCGCGCATGCCAAATTCGTGGAATTCCGACAGCGCGCGAAAAATGTCGTCCCGTCCGAGTTCGTTGCGTAAAGGGGTATGGCGATCGCAGTATTTGCAGGCGAGATTGCAGAGCCATGACACCTCGTACGTCAGGCCGAGCGGATAGGGTTTCACACCGAACCGTGCAACAGCGCCCCTGGCGATCATGGACGGATGCATAATCTCCCCCGTTCGTATTTGGGCGGATAAAAGCAGGCGGAGAAAGGTGTGTCAAACAATCCTTGGAAGAGTCGCTATGCAATAGATAATTGGATCAGACTAAACTATGATCCTACCCGAGTTCCGCATACATATTTATTCAATCTTGTACTATATCGCGGCCTGAGCTGAAATTCAGTGGCCGAGCGCGAACTTGTAACCACCGACTGACTATCAAGCAGCGCAATGCTACTGCATGCGGCGCCCTTCGCTAAAGCAGATTGAAGAAAAGCCTGGGCGCGCGAAGCCGGGTTGCAGAAATCGGAAGAAAGAACGGAAGGCGGAAACAGCGGGAGCCGAAACGATTGATCGTCCCGGCTCCTGTCTGTCAGTCGCGGGGAAAGTTGGCTTCGAGCCAGCGTTCGCCGTCGATCGCCGCCATGCATCCGGTGCCGGCTGCGGTTATCGCCTGACGATAGACGTGGTCTGCCACGTCACCAGCGGCAAACACGCCCTCGACACTGGTGCGGGTCGAGCCGGGACGAACCTTGATATATCCGGTTTCGTCCATGTCGAGCTTTCCGCGAAAAATGTCGGAGTTGGGTTTGTGACCGATTGCTATGAAGACCGCGTCAGTACGGAAGTCGGTTATTTGCCCGGTCTTCAGGTTCTTCAGCTTTGCCCCGGTCACGCCGGCTTTCTTGTCGCCGAGTATCTCGTCAACAACCGAATCCCAGACGAAAGCTATTTTGGGATTCTTGTGCGCGCGGTCCTGCATAATCTTGGATGCGCGAAGCTGATCGCGCCGATGCACCACGGTTACCTTGCTGCAAAAGCGGGTCAGGAAGGTTGCTTCCTCCATCGCGGTGTCGCCGCCGCCGACCACTATCGCTTCCTTGTCGCGAAAGAAGGCGCCGTCGCAGGTCGCGCACGCGCTCACCCCGTATCCCATGAGCTGCTTCTCCGATTCGAGTCCGAGAAGCATGGCCGATGCGCCGGTCGATATAATCAGCGCCTGCGTTTTGAGAGTCTTGCCGTCCACCACGACTTCGAAGGGATGGGCGTTCAGCCGAACCTCGGTTGCTTCTCCAAGAAGCACACGAGTCCCGAAGCGTAACGCCTGCCGCTTGAAGACCTCCATCATCTCCGGCCCCTGAATCCCGTTCTCGAAGCCTGGATAGTTCTCCACGTCGGTGGTGATGGTGAGCTGACCTCCGGGTTCAAGTCCCTCGATCAGAAGCGGTTCAAGATTTGCGCGCGCGGTATAAAGCGCGGCGGTTAGCCCGGCGGGTCCGGACCCGAGAATCAAAATTCGCTCTATTGAGTCTGCCATGGTCATCTGTTGAAGCCGTCCGCATCCAGCGGATCATATGAATCGTGAGAAGTCTATTGTATATGGAAAAGCCGTCAACATAAGCTTTCCCTTGATGCCAACAAAGCGCGGCAAGAAACAAACTTCGACGAAAAGAGCGGGGCGTGCAAGTGCGGCGAAGGGGCTGACTCATCTGGACCGTCACGGTCGTATCCGGATGGTCGACGTGGGCGACAAGCCCGTCACGCGGCGCGAGGCGGTGGCCCGTGCCGCGGTTCGGATGGCTCCCGAGACCCTGTCGGCGATTCTTGACGGCCGGCTCGCCAAGGGCGAGGCGCTCGCCGCCGCCCGGGTAGCAGCAATAATGGCTGCGAAACGGACTCACGAGACTATTCCGCTCTGCCATCAGATTCCGCTGGAGGTCGTGGAAATCGATTTCAAGCCCAATCGCACCCGTTCGAGTCTGGAAATCCAGACCCGCGCGATCACCAGCGCGAAAACCGGCGTCGAGATGGAAGCGATGGTCGCGGCGAGTGCGGCTGCGCTCGCCATCTACGACATGGCCAAGGCGATCGATCGCGCGATGGTGATAGATACGCTCAGGCTGGTTTCCAAGAGTGGCGGGCGAAGTGGCGATTTTCGCCGCCGCGGTGAGCGCTCGTGGGAGTGACGATTTATCGCGGGCGCATCGCGTCTTCGTCTGATGCGGTCAGCTTGGCCGTGGCCGCTTCGCAAGTGATTTATCCGTGGTGAATGGCGGCAGGGTTTTTCTGAAACGGGGGCGCGAAGCTCCCGTACGCGGGGGAAATCCGTGGATATTCTCGGGCGCTATCGAACGGGTCGAGCCCGAAACGATCGAACCGGGCTCGGCGGTTGAGGTTTGCGCGAGCGACGGTGCGACGCTCGGTCTGGGCTACTGCAATCTCGCAACCACGATTGCGGTACGGATGCTCTGGTGGGGCGATGCTCCGGCTCTCGAAGATGTCGTGCGCGCGAGACTTCGGAGCGCCGAAGCGCTGAGGCGTCTCGTGGTTCGCGGCGACACGAATTGCATGCGGCTCGTCAACGGTGACGGCGACGGGCTTTCGGGAGTGGTGGTCGATCGTTACGGCGAAGTGATCGTGATGCAGTTGCTGACGCGTGGCGCCGACCGGCTTCGTGACCTGCTGGTGACGGAACTTGCGGAACTGGCGCGCCCACGATCGATCGTCGAGCGCAGTCAGGGCCCGGTGCGGCGACAGGAAGGACTGGAAGACCGAATCGGACCGCTTTCGGGCGAATCGGTTTCGGAAACTGTCGTGGTCGAGAACGGAATTAAGCTCACGATCGACGTCGAGCGCGGGCAGAAGACCGGTTATTTCCTCGACCAGCGCGAGAATCACGCGCGGCTGGGCGCGATCGCATCGGGAGCGCGCGTCCTCGACGCCTATTGTTACTCGGGCGGGTTTGCGCTCGCCGCTTTGCGGGGCGGCGCACGGCGCGTGGTCGGAGTCGACACCTCGGCGCGCTCGCTATCATTGGCCAAACGCAATCTTGCGCTCAACGGTTACGCAGACGATGTGGCCGAGTTCGTTCATGGCGCGGCTGACGAATACATGGCAACGACCGGCGAACAGTTCGACGTCATCGCGCTCGATCCGCCGCCGCTTGCCCGCAGCCGCAAGGATCGCGCTCGCGCGGGTCATCTGTACATGCGTCTGAACGAGCTCGCGATTCGACTCCTCGCTCCGGGCGGACGCCTAATGACTTTCACCTGTTCGACGCATTTCCGCGGAGACGATTTCGTTCGTGCGGTATGCGCCGCGCAGGCAAACGCCGGCCGCAACCTGCGCATCCTTGCCCATCTCGGCCCCGGCCCCGACCATCCGGTGCTTCTCGGTCACGGCGAGGGCGAGTACCTGAGCGGACTCCTGCTCGCCGATCTCGACAAGCGCCAGCCGAGGGTCGGTATTTTTTCACGTCCTGCCCATGCCCGAAGAACTCGTGTCGGCGGGCCGCGCAGGCGGCCCGTCGTTCAGGTTTGTTCTCCGATGCTGCGATTCAGTCTCTCCAGGCGCTCTACCGACCAGACGTCCTTGAGCTTGTAAGCGGCCTCGAACGTCGGGACGTCTTTCGGAAGCTCCAGCCACGGCAGCTTGCTTCTGGTGAACATGTGAATGTCGGGTTTGACCGCTTCGGGGTTATCAAGTGTGCCGGCGCGCACGAACAGACACTCGCTGCGCGTGATGTGATACCTGCTCCACAGGTAGGTGCCGCAGGATTCACAGAAAAATATCTCGTGAGCCTTCCCGCTGCCTCCACTCAGCATGAACGACTTCGGAGCGGCCGGTCCCGATTCAACAAAACGCGACTCGATCCAGATGTTGATTACGAACGCGCTACCCGTAACACGCTGACAATCGCGACAGTGGCAGGCGTGAACGATCAACGGATCGGCGGTCAATTTGTAGCGCAACGCTCTACACAGACATCCGCCGTGCAAATCCATGGAAGTCTCCTTGATTTGACGCTTTTGTCCGTCGCGACTTATGCAGGCTCGTGACAGACCAGCTCAAGATTGTTGCCGTCCGGGTCCAGAACGAACGCGGCGTAATACGTCGGGCTGTAATCGGGTCTGAGTCCCGGCTCTCCGTTGTCCTTGCCTCCTGCCTTCAGGGCCGACGAATAAAAGCGGTCGACACTGTTTCTGTCGCTACTGCGCATCGCGATATGCACCCGGGTCGACGGCTCACCTTCCATGATCCAAAGATCAATTGAGCCGTTCGCGCCGAACCCCGCGGTTTTGCCCTTGGGGTCGTCGTACTCGACGCTGTAACCGAGCGGCTCCAAGGCGGCCGAGTAAAATTGGCGGCTTTTCTCGAAACTGCGAACTTTCAATCCAACGTGATCGATCATTTTATTTCGCTCCTGCTTTTGTTTTTTCCTTTGATGGCATGAGCTGAGCGACGTTTCAGGTTGCTTGCCGAACGCAACGCTCAACCGGCGTCAGGTTGTTCACGGCGCAATCATTACCTGTCCCGACAAATGAAAACTTGGTAAAAATTGCGCGATGGGAGCGCATCCTCAGCCGCCGACAGGTTCGAAACCGTGGCACGAACTGGCGCGCGACGGTCTCGTTCAGGTGCGCGAATACACCTGCAGCGCGTGTGCCGGAGACCCGCCCCAGGACGACCGTTTCGGTCGTGCGTCGATCGCAATTGTCCGTTCGGGCGTGTTCGGTATTCGAACCGACCGGCGGACTCAATTACTGACCGGCGGGTTTCTTCTGCTCGGAAATGCGGGACAAACGTTTGAAGCGTCCCACGAGTACGGCGGCGGAGACCGATGCCTTGTTTTCGAGTTTCAGGAAGGAGTGCTTGAAGATCTGGCTGATTCCATGCGGCGAGGCGTTCGAGGGCGTCCTTTCGCGATGAACGTGCTTGCGCCCCTCCCGCGCGCCGACGCGATGAGACATCTTGCCCAAGAACGGCTCGCTTCAGACGCCTCGGTAATCGGCCTTGAGGAAATTGGGCTGTCTCTTGCGGCCTACGTGCTCGACGAGGCCGGAAGCGGAGTGGCGCGTCCAGGCGTCTCGGCCGTCACGGGTAGCAGTGCCGGGACCCGTGAGCGGACCCTCGCGGCGATCGAACAGATAGAGCAGTCAGCGCAGGACGATCTTGGTCTGGCGGTTCTCGCGGAGTCGGCGTGTATGAGCCCGTTTCAGTTTCTGCGTACGTTCAAGAAGGAAGCTGGCGTGACACCTTACCGGTTTCTGCTCCGGGCACGGATTCGTCGAGCCGTCGCGCTGCTCAGGGACACTTCGCGTCCCGTCACCGATATCGCATTCGACGTCGGGTTCGGCGACCTTTCCAACTTCATCAACACTTTCCGGCGCGAGGTGGGATGCTCGCCGAGTCAGTATCGAAAATCAGGGTTGGCGCGAATCGCGCGACCCGAACAACTCAGGGCTAAGTGCCATGAAGCTTGAGCGGCTGGATCATTTCGGTATCGAGGTCGGGGAACTCGGACGGGCCGAGCGTTTCTACACCGAGGTTCTCGGACTCGAAGTAGTCGCTCATCTGGGGTCCGAGCAGGTCCTGATGCAATGCGGCGGGCAGAATCTCGCTCTGTTCGAGGTGACGCATCGCCCGATTCTCACTGCCGCCGAGCGCAAACAAATCATTTCCAACCCTCTCGGCAAGGGTCATCATGCCTTTCTCGTCAACCGGAGCGATTTTCTCGGCGCCGAAGAGCGGCTACGCGCGGCCGGCGTCGAAGTGGCCAAGCCGATAGATTGGGGCGACCACGACTGTCTTTACTTTCTCGATCCCGACGGCAACCTGCTCGAAATCGTAAGCTACCGCTGAGCGTTGTCGGGCCGTTTGCCGGGCCGCCTGCAGAGACGCGCGCGAAACCTTAACGCGTGCCTGCTCCCGCGGTTTGCCCGATCTGCGATTCGCCGGAACTTGCCGCCGATGGGTTCGTTTCGACGCCGTTGGTTGGCGCAGCGGAGCGCCGGACTCGCCTCACGGTCACCACGGGCGGAGTGTGCAACTCCCTGAGCAGGGTTTCGGGATTGTAGCCCGCGTTGGCGGTCAAAAGGATGGGTATGACGTGATGCTCACCCGATGAGAGACTGTCCCATCCGCTAATCTGATAGCCGATGTCCGGATGTGT
>JBJKQX010000018.1:0-8149 GCA_046704965.1 Binataceae bacterium (SeqCode) | reverse complement strand
GGTTCAAATCCCATCGGCCCCGCCAATTATCCAAGGCTGCCCGGACGGCCCGAGCAAGGCTCGAAGGTGCCGCGGCGGCGGATGAGAAAACGAGAAAACCTTGAAGCTGACCGAACAGACCAAGAGTATTTCAAAGGAAAACGCACTTGACGCGCGTCGTTGGGTGTTGATCGACGCGGACGGGCGAGTGCTGGGCCGCATTGCGGCGCGCGCGGCGACAATTCTCCGCGGCAAGCATCGCCCCGATTTCACCCCCAACCAGGATACCGGCGACTTCGTCATCGTGATCAACGCGGGCAAGGTCAAGCTGACGGGTAACAAGCTCAAGGACAAGCTGTACCATCGGCACACCGATTATCCGGGCGGACTTCGCACTATCTGGGCGGGAAAGCTGCTCGATACCAAGCCGGAGAAGCTGATCGAGATGGCGGTTAAAGGGATGCTGCCCAAGAATCGGCTGGGCCGGCAGCAGTACACCAAGCTCAAGGTTTACGCCGGCGCCGAGCATCCGCACGCCGCGCAGAAGCCCGAAACGGTCAAGATCTGAGCAGGAATCAGATTCGCATGGCAGACAAGAGAAACACTATCTGGGCGACCGGGCGGCGCAAGACCGCGATTGCCCGCGTCAGGCTCATTCCCGGCGCCGGCACGATAACTATCAATCAGCGGACGCTGGAAGACTACTTTCCGCGTGACACGGCACGGATGAGAATCCTGGAGCCGTTTGAAATCACCCAGACCGCAGGACAGTACGACGCGCTGGTGTCGGTCGAGGGAGGCGGCGTATCCGCCCAGGCCGATGCGGTGCGGCACGGAATCTCCCGGGCGCTGGTGGAATCCGCGGACACGCTCCGGCCTCCGCTCAAGAAGGCCGGGATGCTGACGCGCGACCCGCGCGAGGTCGAGCGCAAGAAGTACGGGCGTCACAAGGCGCGCAAGCGTCCTCAGTACTCCAAGCGCTAAACGGCCCGAAACGGGCGTCGGTTTACAACTCAATCGCAAAGGGCGAGGTCTTGTGCCCCGCCCTTTTTATGTTATCGGTAAATAGAGGCCGAAAATTCTCTGTTCGAGCGCGATGACAACTTCGTCGGTGCCCCTTGTTGATGGACGAAGGCTTCCGACTTTCTCCCCTCACCCATTCGTGATAACAAGTAAAACCCGACGCTATCCCCAAACAGAAGGTCTGGTAAATCCCTGATGAGTTCAGTTGACAGGGTTAGAGTCGGAATAGTTGGCGCCTCGGGATACTCGGGTATCGAGGCTGTCAGGATTCTTGCGAGCCATCCGTTCGTCGAGCTGACCGTACTCACCTCCGAACATTACGCGGGCCGGGAAGTCGCCGATGTCTACCGCCATCTGGCGGGTCTCGACCTCCCTGCGTTCGAGGAGTTTCGCCCCGACCTGATGAAAGGACGGGCGGAAATCGTGATGTGCTGTCTGCCGGAAAAGCTGGCCGCGGGCTTCGTCGCCGAGATGCTTTCCAAGGGCATACGGGTGATAGATTTCTCGGCCGACTTCCGTCTCAAGGACACATCCGTGTATCGCGCAACCTACGGCGTGGAGCATCCCGCACCGGCCTTGTTGAACGAGGCGGTATACGGGCTCAGCGAGTTCCATCGCGCGCAGATTCGCGAGGCGCGCCTGGTGGCAAATCCGGGATGCTATTCGACCGGGGTGCTGCTCGGATTGCTGCCGCTGATACGGCGCGATTTGATAGAGCCCTCGTCGATCATCATCGACTCGAAGTCCGGCACGACCGGCGCGCGGCGCGCGGCGCAGATTGAGCAGCTTTTTGCCGAGGTCAATGACAATTTCCGCCCCTACAAGGTCGGAACGCATCGCCATACGCCGGAAATCGAGCAGGAAATCAGCAACTCGCTGGGACGCGAAGTCGCGGTCATGTTCGTGCCGCATCTGCTGCCGGTTACGCGCGGAATCCTGTCGTCTATCTTCATGCGGCCGCGCAACGGCACGACAGAACAGGACGTGCGCAACGCCTTTGAAGCGAGTTTCGCGAAATCGCGCTTCGTGCGATTGCTCAAGCCGGGCGAGCTGCCCGAGCTGAGAAATGTGCGCGCGACCAATTTTTGCGAAATCGCGGTGACCCTTGATCGGCGCTCGGGCACGCTGGTGGTCATGACCACTATCGACAATCTCGGTAAGGGCGCCGCGGGTCAGGCCGTGCAGAACATGAATCTGATGCTAGGATACGACGAGGCGGCGGGGTTGATGGGCGTCGCGCCCGTTCCCTGACAAGACTTTTCGCCACTCTTGCAGGTCACCGGTCATCCGTCGCGCACGCAAGGGTGCCGATGGCCGGGCGGATTCATGCGGCGGGCACCGCGTCACGCCATCAAGGCGGCCCGGTCTTCATCGCTTTCGCCGGAAAGAGGGGATCGATCCGGCTCGCGACTGAAGTTATGCGATTCGGAATCGGTTTCATCGCCCTCGTGCTGGCACTGTCGGCGTTCGGAACAGCGCGGGCGGTGTCGTCCATGCCGGCGGCACCACTGGTTGCTCGATATTCCAACGACTTGTGGCATCGCGAACACGCGACCGGTGACTGGTGGGGACGCCGGACGCAATTGGCGAACGAGGGCGTCACGATCGGTGCCGACTGGGTTCTCGAAGGCTTCGACAATTTCCTCGGCGGAAAGCATACAGGGATAACCGGCGCGTCCACGTTCGACCTGAGCGCTACAGTCGAAACGGACAAGCTGCTCGGTCTGCCCGGCGGCGAATTTTACGTCGACATGGAGGATCATCGCGGACGCGATCCGAGCATCGCGCTCACCGGCGATCTGCAGGTGTTCGACAAGCTCAACGACCGCCCGTATCTGGAGGTCTTCGAGCTCTGGTACCAGCAGAAATTTTTTCACGACAAGCTGCGCGTCAAGATTGGCAAGGTCGACGGGAACAGCGAGTTCGCCGTGGTCCGCAACGGTCTGGACTTCATCAACAGCTCCTCGCAGCTCACGCCGACGCTATATGTTCTGCCCACGACGCCGGCTCCGATGGCGAGCGTGAATGTATTCTATCGTCCCAATCGGATGTTTTACCTGGGCCTTGGCGTATACAACGCGAATCACGGCGACAACTACATGGTGATTACGGGTACCCCGCAAAACGCCCAGCCCACGTCGGGCGGCGCGCTGTTTATCGGCGAAGGAGGTCTTTTGTGGGACCACCTGCCCGGTCTTCGAACCACGGGAGAATTTCAACTCGGCGTATGGGGACACACCGGCAAGTTCAAAAAGTTCGACGGCGGCAGCCAGTACGATACCGGTGGAATCTACCTGATCCTCGATCAAACGCTTTGGGAACCAACACCCGGAACTGACGACAGTCGCGGGCTGCGCGGCTTTCTGGAATACGGACATACGGAGCGCAGCGTCGCGACGATCTATCAGCACGTGGGCGGAGGTCTCGCGTGGACCGGACTTTTTCGCAGTCGTCCTAAGGACGTCACCGGATTGGGCGCGCAATGCGGGTTTCCAAGCCCCGAAGCCGGATTCACCCGGAGCTACGAATTGGCAGTGGAGACCTTCTACAAGGTGCAGCTCACGCCCTGGCTGTTTATCCAGCCCGACCTGCAATACATCGTGAACGCCGGCGCCCGTTACCCGAACGCACTGGTCGGCACGATCCGCGCCAAGATCAGCTTCTGACGCGGCTCGCCCTGCGATTCGACCGCCGCAAAGCCCACATTCCAATCACGGCAGATCGAACAGCAGCAGCTCCGAATTTTCCAGAGCAGTAAATTCCAACGCCTGCTCGGATTCGACGCGCGCGCCGTCGCCCTCGCCCATCTCGATTCCGTTCATCCGGACGCGCCCGCGCGCCAGATGCACATAGGCGCGCCGTCCGTCCTCGATTGGCGTCCCTGCCGAGCTGCCCGCCGACAGACGACCGAAGCTGATTCGCGCATCCTGATTGATC
This sequence comes from Binataceae bacterium (SeqCode), assembly GCA_046704965.1. Classification (GTDB taxonomy): domain Bacteria; phylum Desulfobacterota; class Binatia; order Binatales; family Binataceae; genus DTIX01. Next base: position 4,210 of record JBJKQX010000018.1, on the reverse strand, counting down.
GCGAGCGAGCCGTCTCGACCGTCAGGGGAAACCACGACTCGCGGAAACTGAAAGCCATTCTCCGCGGCGTCGAAGCGCTTCTGCTCGTACGCGGGCGCGAGCGACTGTCGGTCGGGCACGATCCAGATTTGAAGCAGATGCAGCGGCTCTGTGCGTGAGGCGTTGTACTCGCTATGCACAATCCCGCGACCCGCCGTCATCCGTTGCACCTCGCCCGGCCTGATGAGCGATCCCTCGCCGAGGCTGTCGCGATGCGCCAGGGCGCCGTCGAGCACGATCGTCACGATCTCCATGTCGCGATGGGGATGCGAGGGAAATCCGCCGCCAGGTGCAATCCGGTCGTCGTTGATGACCCGAAGCGCGGAGAATCCCGCCTGCGCCGGATCGTAGTACTCGGCGAATGAAAACGTATGGCGACTGTCGAGCCAGGGCAGGATGGTCCTGCCCCGCTCTTTCGCCGGTCTTGGCGTGATCATCTGAGTTACTCCCCTGCCACTCCGTCACGCTCGTGGCGCGTCAACGTTACGAGACGAGACGCTTGGTTATCTCCGTGACGTGCCGGCCCTGGAAGCGCGCGATCGTAAGCTCATTCTCGCTCGGCTGGCGCCGTCCGTCCGACCCCGTGATAGTGGTCGCTCCGTACGGTGTTCCGCCGCTTATCTCGGCCATGTTGCTCATCTCGGGGATGGCGTACGGTACCCCGACAACGATCATCCCATGATGGATCAGGGTGTTGTGAAAGCTCGTGATAGTGGTCTCCTGACCGCCGTGCTGGCTCGACGTGCTTGAGAAAACGCTGCCGACCTTGCCGACTAGCGCCCCCTTGGCCCAAAGCCCGCCCGTCTGGTCGAGGAAATTGCGCATCTGCGCCGCCATGTTGCCGAATCGCGTCGGCGTTCCGAAAATTATCGCGTCCGCGTCAGCCAGTTGTCCCGGCGTCGCGACGGGGATGTGTGCGAAAGAGGCGCGAGCGGCCTTCGCCCCGCTTTTCTCGATAATCTCATCCGACATCAGCTCGGGCACCTGGTAGAGTCCCACTTCCGCGCCCGTAACCTCGCGCGCGCCCGCGGCAATCGCTTCGGCCATCTGGTGGACGTGTCCGTACATGCTGTAGAAGATGACCTGAACTTTGACAGACATTTTTCGTTCTCCTTCCCTTTGAACTCAAATTAACAGTCCGAAAAAACTGAGAGACTGATGGTTCTCAGACATCGATTGCTCTTGCCGACGTTCCAAGTTTTGCGCAGAGCCGCCCCAGCTCGCGTTGCTCGGCGGCGGAAAGCGTTCCGAGCAGCCGCGCAATATTGTCCGCATGACCCGGAAAAACGCTCGCGATAAACCGACGCCCTTCGGCTGTCAGCTCGACCCTGACGAAACGCCGGTCTTCCGGCGTGCGTTTGCGTCGCACCAGGCCCCGCTTCTCAAGGTTGTCGAGCACGGTGGTGACGTTGCCGCCGCTTCGCAGCAGCTTGCGTCCCAGCTCGTTCTGGCACATCGGCCCCAGATGGAGCAGCGCTTCGAGGACGCCCAACTGACCGGTCGTGAGACCGTGGCGTCCGAGCGCGGCGGCAAGCTTTCCGTCCACGGTCTCGGAAGCCCTGGTCAGCTTGATGTAAGCGTCAAGTGCGCGCCTTTCGCGCTCGGTTCCTCTGTAATGGGTCGGCATTTGTTTTAACTCAAACTATTTGAATTCAAAATAATTGCAGCCGACTCAATTGTCAAGCCTGTTTTGCGCCATCTTGCTCTCCCCGTGCATTGAGCCAGGCCGCTCGCAACGCGTCGTACAAGGCGACCTGTCTCTTTCTGAACGCGAGCAGTTTAACAGGCCAGCCGTTCCATCTTGCGATCCCCACGATCAGACTTCCTTTCGAGGTTTTTACGAAGCCGATGTCCCTTATCGCGTCGTAGGCTATTACCCGCTTCCAGCCGAGACGTTCGATCGTCAACGACTGGTCAGAAATCCTGAGCAGCCGCGGCTCACGCGCGAAGCCGTACAAGGAGAGCGCAGCCATCCCTCCAAATTCGAGGTCAAGCATCGCATCGGCTCGGCGCGTAACGAAGTATACGCAGCAAAGACAAAACAACAGCGTAGTCGCCAGGAGGAACACTCTCTCCCCGCGGACCGCATGAAATACTGCCGGCGGCGGGGTCGGGTGGCGTTTGTCGTCGGTATGGTCAAGAACAAAGAAAAGCAGCTGTCTAAAATCTACGAGCTGAAATCCCAGGCCGATTTTGCGGCCCCTTATGTCGATCACCTCTAGCCATTGCGAAAGGTTAGTGCGACCGCCGACACTCACCGTCGCGACTTCGCTCCATCGAATGAAGGTCGGACTCCCCGCATGGGGCAGGTACCAGATGCCGTCATCGTTGACGGCCACTTGGTCGCGGGAGCGCTGAAGGTCGCGGCAGGCATAGAAGGCTAGAGAACCGAAAACAAACAGGCATGCGGCAGCCAGGAGAAAAGGCAGGAAGGATGAAGCCCCACGCCCCGGGAGCCAAGGCAGCGCGAGCCCCAGAGCGGCAAACCCACAAGCGACAATCACGCAGAAGATAAGAGTCCATCGATATGACGACGGGAGTTTGAAACTTTTGGCGTCGGCGGGCGGTGGATTCGACTGCTCGTTCGATGTCATGGCCTCTCCCTCCCTTGCGGCAAAACCGCGAAGCCAAGGGAAACCCTATTTCGTGACTTGCTTGGCGGAGTCCGTCGCGAGCGGGGTGCCGATGCTGCGGCTCCATGCGGCTCGCAGCGCCTGATGGAATGTGGGAACACCCTCCTTCAGGCTGCCAAATTTCAACGCACGCCCGTTCCGGCGCTCGACCGTGACCAGATCGACTGACTTTCCAGTATTAACCACCCGCTTGCTCATTTCGACGTTGGTGATTGTCTCGAAGGGGACGATTCGCCGCCATCCCAGGTAACCCACGGTGAGCGAGTCGGGCGAAAGCATCAGGCTCCGCGGAATCCTTGTCATCGCGTATATCGTCCAGAGCGCAAAGCATAAAAGAAACACCGCCATCGGATTGCCTCGACCTCCAGACAAGTGCGAATGCCAGTAAAGGACGCCTGCAACATCCAATAGAGTTATTAGCACCAGCACCAGGAGAGCGCGGCGAGTCACATGGAAGACGGTCGGCAGAGCCGAATCCGGGAGTGACGTATGTCCGGGCTGCTCAGACGCTTCGGACGGCACGCTACCGCCCTGTGCGCGAAGCCACGCTCCTCGCACCGCGTCGTACAGCGCGACCGAACCCTCTCTGAATATTCGAAAGATGAGTGGCTTCCCCTGTTGTCTCTCGATCGTCACCACGGGAGTTCCGTTCTGTGCGTTCGCAATCGCGACATCTTTTATTGAGTCGAATGGGACCGCTCGCCGCCATCCGGGATATTCAACAATTATCGACTGAGAGGAAATCCTGACGCGCAGCGGCTGGCGCGCGAGCAGATAGGCATTCAAAATTACGATGCCGGCAAGTAAGAGAGCTGCCCCCTGGGATCCCTGCCACATGCTCAAACAGGCGAATCCAAGGAAAAACAGCATGCCGAAGACCGGGATAGCTATTGTTCGATAGCCCGAGTGGAACACCGACAGCGATGGTGTTTGGCGACGTCTGTCCTCGGTATGGGAAAGCACGATTTCCCGAAGTCGGTCGAAATTTTCGAGTTGGAATTCGAGTCTGATTTTGCGCCCGGTTATATCGATTACTTCCAGTCGCTGCAGCAGTTCCCGAGCTCTTACAGTCGTGACTTCATTCCATCGAATGAAGGTCGGACTCCCCGCCGTGTTAGGCAGATACCAGATACCGTCATCGTTGACGGCAACGCGGTCGCGGGACCGCTGAAAGGCGCGGAAGGCATAGAAGGCGAGCGATCCGAAAAAAAGCAGGCATACGGCACTCAGGACGAAAGAGAAGGCCCCGTTCCCTGGGAGCCAAGGCAGCGCGAGCCCTAGCGCGACAGCCCCCGAAAAGAAGATCGCGGCGAGGAGCAGTCCCCATCGGTAGGAAGGCGGGAGTTTGAAAATTTTGGCGTCGGCGGGCGGCGGATTCGACTGCTCGTTCGATGTCATGGCCTCTCCCTCCCTTGCGCCAAAACCGCGAAGCCATATTCCGTGTCGCACGCTTCCCCAGGATAAGTCCTAAGCGCGCGACGATGCTGTCAGTCTAATCAGAGAGTGCAGACTATTAGTTAACGTGAGGCGAGTAAAGA
>JBJKQX010000017.1:0-2663 GCA_046704965.1 Binataceae bacterium (SeqCode) | reverse complement strand
GCACTGCACAGCGGCCTTCCACTTCCGGGCGTCCTCCAGGTCTTCGCAGTCGTTGATCGTCGGCCATGCCTTGAGGGACGCGATCGCCGGATTCTCGTGGGCGTACACTTGTGACGCCTCGGCGAACTTCACCATCGCCTCACGCGAGCCGCCCCACTTCGGCATCAACGAATACATGACTGATTCTCGCACTTCGTAACTTTGCGGCACGCGCTGCAATGCCTTCATTTCCACGCGCACCAGTTCGGCCCGGGATCCGTCGAGGTTCGCAAGGTCGATCAGCACCGCATAAGCGCCTGCCAGATGCGGGTCGATCGAGAGTGCTCGGTTGGCCTCGGCCCTTGCCCGATCGCAAAAGAAGTGCACCTTTTTCCATTGCTTCGGGGTGACTTTCGACGCCCACGCATTGCCGCGCCACTGCCACGCCGTCGCCTCCAGGAAGTCGGCGCGCGCCAACGCAGCCGCATACGAGTCGGGTTCAGCTTTGACCCACTCGGCGGTCCGCCTGCCCACCAGCGCCTTGCACGTACTGAACACGTCGAATGCGTCCATTTCGGAGATCTCGCGCGCCGGGTTTTTTTCGAAGTGCCGCTCACAGGCGGAGAGTTCGGCGTTGAGCGACTTGAACTGACGGTGGGTCAACTGCTTGAGGATCTCGCTCGAATCGGGAGGCTTGCGGTTGGTGTTCCTGCTCAGCAACACAAGCCCTATCGCAACAAGACCAACCACCAACGCCAACCCAGCATAGACGCGAAACTTTGGCATTATGCCCCCTCCCTTGGCTTCGCCCGCTGATACTTACAGAAAGTATTTCTACTAATTGTATGGCAAGCAACCAGTCATAAGGGACGCTACGCACGGTTGGTGCGTAACGTCCCGCTGTCTTTGGCGATCTGATCTTCTCTGTCGCTCGGGAGAGGAGCCGACGCGAGGCACGCTCGAAGGCGCCTACTAGTTATCCGTGATGCCCCCGGTGTTGCCGGTGCCCGCGCATACGCCGCCGTCAACCACCAGCGCATGACCGGTGACGAACGAGGCGTCATCCGAGGCCAGGAAAAGCACGCATTTCGCGATCTCGACCGGTCGCGCCATCCGGCCGAGCGGATGGAATCGATGCATCGTTTCGCGAATTTCCTCGCTGTGCCCGAAAGCGCGCGCGACCAAGGGCGTGTCGACGATACCGGGGCATACGCAGTTCACGCGCACGCCGGCCGGAGCCAGTTCAAGCGCAGCATTGCGAGTGAGGCCAACCACGCCATGCTTGGCGGCATTGTAGGCGCCGAGTCCAACGCTGCCCCGAATACCCGCGACCGAGGCCGTGTTCACGATCGCGCCGCTTTTCTGTGCGACCATCACCTTGCCCGCGTAGCGCAGTCCGTAAAATACACTGTCGAGATCAACCCGGATCGTCTTCGAATAGAGCTCATCGGAGTGTTCGAGCAGCGGCGCCGTCAATCCGATTCCGGCGTTGTTGTACATGATGTCGAGCCGGCCGAATTTGTCGACCGCGGTGCGCACCAACCGCTCGACCTGCTTCGGATCGCTGACGTCGGTAGCGACGAAGGTGCCGCCTACCGCCTTGGCGACTTCCTCACCGGCGCTATCGGGCAGGTCGCCGACGATGACCTTCGCGCCCTCCTGGGCGAACACTTCAACGGTTGCCTTTCCGATGCCCGACCCGCCCCCGGTCACGATTGCCACGCGATCCGCGATTCTTCCTTGTGCCATGTCGTCCCCTTCCCCAAGCAATCTCAAGATAGACTTGGCGCCTTATCGCATGGCGGATCCGCGAAAGTAAAGTGGGCGAAATTTCCATTTTCAAGCTGAATCAGCCTCGCGCTGACAGTCGGATCTCTATTGACACCTCCGCGTCAGGGCGTAGTGTTCTAGCTGGTTCGTCCGGGGAAGCCGGTTGGAAGCCGGCGCTGCCCCGCAACTGTATGGCGCCGCGCGAGTCGCGCGCGCTCCGAGTCAGAAAACCGGACGAATCGATGAAGCCGCTGGAACCTTCGTGGGTGAGGGAGGCTTCAGGAGCGCTACGCCTGCGATCGTCGCCGATAGTCGGCGTGTCGCACGTCGTCTCCTGACCCGTCACTCATCCCACGCGGCGGGGCCACAGGTGGACGACTCACAAATCAAACAGCCGGAGCAAGAGGAAGACAAATCGCCGGGTCTGCGAAAGCGCCAGGCTATTTCGGCACTTGCCTCGATAGCTTTTCACGCGTTGGTAATCGCGGCGATCGCGTACCTCGTCGTTCCGGGCGCGGGACCGCGCACGCAATGGCTGGTAATCCATCTGGAAGGCCCCGGAACAGGTGTCTCATCGCACGGACACAGCGCCGGAGGCCACGCCACGATCACACGGCTTGAGACGGGCGAATCGCATCGCGCGAAGATGCAGCATCATGATGTGACACACCGCGTCGCGTCCGTGCACCGGCATCATTTGATTCGCTCCGCACACAAGAAGCGGATCGCACGCAAGCAGATTGCGCATCGGATGAAACCGCGAAAACCCCGCGTGACGCGCCGAGGTTCCGAGACGCCGAAAAATCCAGCTCGAAAAGTGGCCGCGGCAAAGCTCGCGTCTGCGCGCGTGACGAAGCGTCTTGCCGTCCCGACCTCCCGCGTCAACCCCGGCGATCCGAAGCAAACCAACGGCC
>JBJKQX010000016.1:0-6353 GCA_046704965.1 Binataceae bacterium (SeqCode) | reverse complement strand
CGTTGGAGGGCTTCATGTCGCGGTACACGATCGAGGGATTCATCCCGTGCAGATAGGCGAGCACGTCGCACAACTGGCGGGCGATATCGATTACCAGGCCATCGGGAAGCGGCTGGTTGCCACGGCTGGCGAGTTCCTCTTCAAGGTTGCGCCCTTCGACGTACTCCATCACCAGGTAATGGCGGTTCTGGTCGTCGAAGCGGTCGGTGATGGCGGGAATCGCCTGATGCTTGAGTTGGGCGAGGGTGTCGGCCTCGCGGGCGAAGTATTCGTTGGCTTCGAGCCGCTGTTGGGGGTCGATGAAGTGATCGACCATCTCCTTGATCGCGCAATAGCGATTCGCAAGGCGCTGGTCGCGGGCGAGATAGACCATCCCCATCCCGCCGCCGCCGAGAAGCCGTTCTATCGAATAGCGATTTTGCAGTACCGTGCCCTGAATCAGGGGTCCGGTTGAGGCACTGCCGGATGCGGGAGCATTCGCCATAGCTGCTCAGGTAACAAATACAATTATAACCGATATGTTGTCGGTTCCGCCTCCTGCATTTGCCGCCGCGATAAGCTCGCGCGCGACACTGTCAGGGTCGGTATGGCGGCCCAAAATCGTGGCTATCTGATCGTCTTCCACATGAGCGGTCAGTCCGTCGCTGCAAAGCAGGAGCCGGTCACCCCGCTTGAGCTTGAGCGCAACCCCCTCCGCTCCCGCCACTCCACTCTGACGCGCGCCCAGCGAACGCGTGATAACGTTCTTGTGCTCGTGGTTGCGTGCCTCCTCCTCGCTTATCTGGCCGATCTCGATAAGCCTCTGCACCAGCGAATGGTCACGGGTCACCTGACGCAATCCCGCGCCGTCCAACACGTAGGCGCGGCTGTCACCCACCCATGCAACGCCGGCCTCGGGTGGAAGCATCAGCGCGACCACCCCGGTTGAGCCCATCCCGCGCGATTCGGGATGCTCCTTTTGATATTCGATGATCTCCGTGTTCGCCTGTTCGAGCGCGCCCACCAGGAGACCGGACAAATCCGACGTCTCACCGCTATCGAGCCGATCCGCCACGTAGCGCCGAATGGTCCCGACCGCAATCGCGCTGGCGGTCTCTCCCGCTTCGGCACCGCCCATTCCGTCGCACACCGCGTACAGAAAGGAACGCGACGGCTCGACCTGCGAGTCGCGGAAATACTCCACGCTCATCACCGAGTCTTCGTTGTGCTCGCGCACCATCCCGACGTCGGTCAGCGATGCGGATCGAATCGTCATTTCACCGAGTAGCTTAAGCAGTTCGGCCTTGAAGGCGTCTACCGTGGGCCATCGGGCCTCGGGCGAGAACGCAAGCGCGCGTCGGATGACCTGTTCGAGATTGGGCGAAACCACGTGTGGAGGATAAAACTCCACCGTTCCGGCCTCCTCGCGCCAACTTTCCGACTCAAGCCGCTCACCCGTCACCATCGTGTACAGCAGCGCTCCCGCCGAGAAGATATCCGCCCGTTTGTCCACCTTCTTCGCGCGGTAGATTTCCGGCGCGGTGTATCCGTCGTTGAAGATCGGTTCTTCCTGAAGCTCGTTGTCGTTGGTAACGCAGTCGAGCCCCGTCATCCGTACCCGGCCACCCGAATCCAACGCGGTCGATTCGGGACATATGTCGTTAAGCCGAAGACCTCGGCGATGCATGAAGGATATCGCCTGTGAAACCTGAATTGCCGTTGTTATCGCCTGTGGTTCGTCGAGTTTCCCCGCAGCCAGCCGACGCGAGAGCGGTGTTAGTCGGGCCGAAGAGTAGACCAAATAAACGCGGCTCTGGTCAGAAAAGCCCGACAGAGCACGTTCAAACGCAGGATGGTTAACGGTGAGTGATAACGCAAGGACCTTTCCGAATACGTCGCCCAAATCGTCCTGCTGCGCCGATTCGGGCTCCTCGGCTTCCGCCGCCTCCGCCTCCGGGCCATCCTCGTCACGGACGGGCTCCGATTCGGTTGAAGCGCCGTAAACCTCCGATTCCGCCTGTGTTTCCTCCGCCGCCGGCTCCCGCGAAGCTGCGTTGTCGGGGTCCGAAGCGCCCGCCTGATCGGCAGACCCGGTTTCGGCGGACCCGGATTCAGCCGGCTGCGATTCGCCGACTTCGCTATCGCCGCCATCGGCTGCCATCAAGGGCGCCGGATCGAGCTCCTTGGTCTTGGCGCGTGGACCGGCGGGATTTTCCTCATCGTGAGCCCCTAACTCAGCACCATCGCCATCGCGGTCAACCTGGTTCGGCGACTCCGGGTCAGTGCCTGCGGGTCCGAAGCGCTCCCTCAGGATGACCTCCGCGGGCTTGCCGTCGTCGGTCTTTCTGATTGCCCGATAGCGGTTCTCGATCGAGTCCTGGCCGACGAGCTCGACTATCTCGTAGCCGCCCTTGAGCATCGTGCCCGGGCCAAGCGGCTGCGGACGCCGCGATGAAGCTGCCGCAGTTGCCGGGGTCGAGCCGGTCAGTCCCTGGCCGCACCTGTCGCAAAACCTGGCGCCGTCCGACGTCTCCAATCCGCATTCGGGGCAGGTGATCATCCTGTTCAACCCTTCCTGAACTGCAATATAGCAGAGCCCAGCATCACCTGGTCGCGGTCTTTGAGTTTATAAAGCTGATCGCGGCCCAATCTGCCGCGCCCGACGATATAAGTCCCATTCAAACTTCCCAGATCGCGGATGAAATAGTCCGCGCCGCGCCTCAAAACCTCTGCATGGCGGCGCGAGACGCGATCGGCTTCGTTGCCAAGTCCGACCAGGTTGACGTCAAGGGTCTGGGCAGGGTCGGTCGAGCGTCCGATAACCGCGTGGGAACCGATGATTCGAAACTCGACGTCCTGCGAACGCGCGAGCAGCCGCGCCCGATGCTCGGGCTCGGTTTTGCCCGCAGGACGCGGCGGCGCCTTGGCGGTGGAACGCGCAGCAATGTTTGGAGTCGATTTCGCCGACGGGGTTCGCGGCGGAGAAGTCCTCGCGACATGCATCGGCCTTGAAGGCGGCGACAAATCCCGCGTCTTCGCATTGGGCGACGAGCTCGCGGGCGGCGCCACAGCATCCCCGCCCGGATACGGAACAGGAGCAATCGCGTTCAGACCCGCCTTCAAACCTCGGCCCAGAAGAGAGAGCGCCTTCTCGGTAATTTCCTGCGCCTTGCGCGCGCCCGTCGCGCCGGGCGAGAGGCCGGAACTCGAAACCGATTTGACCGGATCGGTGAGCACGACCGTACGCGTCGTGCTGGAAACTGGAGCGCCGCCTGCCCGCGCCTGACTCGGTGCCCGGGTCGACGTAGGGCCAGGCGTGGCGGTGGGGTTCGAAAGCACCACCGTTTTCATACCGGAGATTGGCGCTCCCGGACTACCCGAGTCGTGAACGACTCCAGATGAAAGATCGGGAGCGACGGGACCTCCCTCAGGCAACGCGTCGAGCATCGCGCGTGCGTCGCGTGGACGCTTGGTGACGTCCCGGTCGAGCGCCCACATGATGACCTCGGCGGTTTTGGACGAAACCGCGGGGTTCAGGTTGCGCACCGGCGGGAAACTGAACGGAGGTTCGAGCTGAGGATCGCGTCCGGTCAGCAGATGATGCATCGTGGCCGCAAGCGAAAACAGGTCCGAACGCGGCTCCATCTTGCCCATGTACTGCTCGGGCGGAGCGTACCCGACCGAACCAATCTGGGTTCCGCGGCCACCGGGCGGCAAAAAGCGGGCGATCCCGAAATCTATCAGCATCGCGCGCCCGTCGCGGTCGATCATGATATTGCCGGGCTTGAGGTCGCGGTACACGATAGGCGGGTCCTGCGCATGCAGAAATTCGAGTACATCGAGGATCTGCCGCGACCATGTCAGCACCTTCGGCTCCGGCAGTTTCGCACCCTGCCCAAGCTTGTCGAGCATCGCCTGAAGATCGCCGCCCGCGACGAACTCCATCACCAGGTAGTGACGGCCGTGCTCGACGAAGTAATCTATCAGGCTTGGTATTCCGGGGTGCGAAAGGAGTGCGAGAACGCGCGCTTCGCGCGCGAAATCCTCGATCGCTTTTTTTTCCTTGACCCCCTCGCCGACGATCATCTCCTTGATCGCCACCGGACGGCTGGCGAGGCGGGTATCGTTGCCCAGGTAAACCCGGCCCATGCCGCCCACGCCGAGCACCTTTTTTATCCGATAGCGGCCGTCAAGCAGGCGGCCGGTGGCGAGCGGCTCACCGGGATTCATGCGACTGATTGAAGCCGGCCCGGAACCGAAAGACGTGCAAAAACAGCGAGGACGTGCTTATGCGCAGCCTTTGCGGTTCTTAGGAAATCGGCTCGACGACCAGTTTGAGGAACGTCTTGCCGACAATCACCTCGTCGCCGGTTTTGATTTCGACCGGGCTGCCGGGCTGAAGCCTCGGCTGGCGGTTGACGTAGGTGCCGTTGAGACTCCCAATATCCTCGATAGTTATCTTGCCTTCTTCGATGCGGACGAGCGCGTGTTTGCGCGAGATCTTGGCCTCGGGATCGTCTGCGTCGAGGTCAACCTCGGGGAACGATCCGGTATCCGGGTCCCAGCGGCCGACCAGGTTGTTGCCGTCTTCGAGCTGGAATTCCTGATTCTTTCTGCCGCCGCGTACAACCACGAATTTGGCCTTGAAGGCGGCGGCAGCGGCAGCTTCAGGCGCCGGTTGCGGCTCGGCCGGCGCTGCCTCGGGCGTAAGTTCGCCTGTGGGCACCTCCGATTCCTTGGCTTCCGCAGCCTCGCCCGCTTCGGTCTCGGGCGCGGCGCTTTCGGCCTCGGCGGCCGGAGCGGATGGCTCGGTTTCGGGCTGCGCGGTCGGAGCAGCCTGTTCGGCTTCCTGCGGCGCGGCCGCGGCAGCCTCGGCCTCGACCGGTGCCCCGGCGGGCTCGAGTTTGGCCCCGCATCCGTCGCAGTAATCAAGACCGTCCATGTTTTCGTAGCCGCACTCGCTGCACTTAATCATCGTCTGTCTGGCCCCCTCGCCTGCCGCTCAGGGTCTTTCCCTGGGTTTTGACCACCTGTTTCAGGATACGGCTGTCAATCCGGCTTTTGGAACTCCTTCAATGCTTCCGGATCGAGCATCTGCGTCTTGCGAACGACAGCCTGTGCCTCAAGCAGCGTGGTTTTGGCCGCTTTGGTCTGAAGGTTCTGGGTCTGTTTGATCTGGTCCATCAGGCCGCTGAGCGCCTGGGTGGCCTTGACGTTACCGAGACGCTGGGTGCCCTGAATTGCGTTGCCCAGCAGCCGCGTGGCGCGATCCACGTTGCCGGCTTTGAATTCCTCTTCGGCCTTTGCCTGAAGCTTGGCGATCGAGACCTGATCGACCAGATTCATCACGCGGCCGTTGCGCTTGCTGGTAAGCGTGCGGTCAAGGGTGTACTCGACCGTGACTTCGCACGACGCCGAGCGCTCGCCGACGCCGGGAACGTCATAATAGAACTGATTCTGCGAAATCCTGACCGGACCCGGCTTGCGCGGCGGCAACACCAGCGTCAGCATCACCGAGCCGGGAACTCCCGCTTCCAAGTCGCCAATCTGGAAAGTCACCTTGCGTTCGTCGACCAGAGGAGTGCCGAGCGCATAGATCTCCGGGCTCGCACGGAATGCTTCGCGAACCTGCACGCCCTGCGAGAGCGTCACTTCCATGCGTCCGTTGCGCACACTGACAGCGCGGAGTCCCTGCAGTTCGTCCTCGAAAATCGACGGTATCTCCGACGACTGGCCGATAAAGTGATACTTGCCGTTGGATTCCTGCGCGATCCGCATCAGGAGTTTTTCGTTGAACTCGACGCCCACGCCCATGGTCGAGAACGACATGCCTTCGCTGTACTGGTTGGCCAGGTCGAGACAGGCCGACTCTTGATAGGTCTGTCCGTCGGTCAGCACCAGGACGCGATTCAGACGCTGCGGCGAGTGGTTGCGATTAACTTCGTCAATCGCAGCCTGCATCCCGAGCGCCATCTGGGTACCGCCGCCAATTTCCAGCAGATCGATATCGTCGAGCGCGCGCTTGAGCACATTCGTGTCGTGAATCTGATCGGCGTCGATTATAAGCTTGGCGCGGTCCGCAAATGCGATAACCGAAACCTTGTCTTCCGGCGCGATGTTGCCGGCGATGAACTTGACCGCCTCGATAACGAAATCGAGCCGCTGCTCGTCGTACATCGAACCCGAGCGATCGATAACCAAACTCAGGTTGAGCGGTAGTCGTTGCCCGTCGCCCCTGGCCGACCCGGCTGCGGCAGTCGCCTCCAGCAGCACGTACAAGATGTAGTTTTCAGCACTGGAGAGAACGTAGTCACTGCTCGCCAGAGCCTGAAACGTGAGAGCTTCGGCCATTTGCGAAAATCTCCTATCGACCA
>JBJKQX010000015.1:0-2677 GCA_046704965.1 Binataceae bacterium (SeqCode) | reverse complement strand
GTTTCGTCGTCGGACGCCGGACAGATGGCCGAGATTGCCCGGGGCTTTGAGACGGAGACCCTGCTTGAGATTATGAATGCCGCAGTCAAGGCGCATGGCGCAGTCGAGGGGATGGCGAATCCAAGACTTCAGGCCGAGCAGCTCTTGACGACACTTGCACAGGCGGCACGAAGCGAACAGTAAGAAAAGTGGTAACCGATATTGACCCTGTCGAAACGCACGAGCCTCAACCGAGGATCGTTGCGGTCGGTTTTCAGCAGGCGGGCCATCTGTACAACTACCTGGCCGGCGACCTCGAACTGCGCCGCGGCGATATGGTTGTCGTGGAGAGCGACACCGGACCGCGTATAGGGAAGGTCGAAGTAGATCCTCACGAACCGGCGCTCACGATCGATCTTTCGACGCTCAAGCCCGTGATTCGACACGCCAGCGACAGCGACCTGGCGGTCGAAGAAGGCAACCTTGACCGCGAGGCGCGAGCGCGCAGGCTTTGCCTTGAACGAATCCAGGGGCGCGGCCTCGCGATGAAGCTGGTCTCGGTGGGCTATACGTTCGATTCGCGCAAGGCGATCTTCTATTTCACGGCCGAGAACCGGGTGGATTTCCGCGAACTGGTCCGCGACCTCGCCGGCACGCTTCGCGTCCGCGTCGAGATGAAGCAGATAGGGGCTCGCGACGAAACCAAGGTAACCGGAGGGCTTGGCCCGTGCGGGCGGGAACTCTGCTGCTCGTCATGGCTTCGGGACTTCGAAGCGGTGACCGTCAAGATGGCGCGCGAGCAGGGTCTCGCGCTCAACCCTTCCCGACTGGCGGGGATGTGCGGGCGGCTCAAGTGCTGTCTCCGCTACGAGTACGCAAGCTACGTGGAGTTGCGCAAGGGCCTTCCGGCCGCGGGAAAACGCGTGCAGTCCGTCAAAGGCAACGGCAAGGTTCTGCGCCAGAATATCTTCAAGCAAACCGTGCTAATCCTGCGCGACGATGACGGCGGCGTGGTTGAAGCAGGCCTCGAAGACCTGGTCTCGACGCGACAGCAGCCCCCTCGCCCTGGCCGATGAGCGCCGGGCCCCGTCGCATTTGACGAAACCTCCAAACCTGCAATGACCGAACGAATACACATCACGACCGCGATCTTTTACAGCAACGGGAATCCCCACGTCGGCCATGCCAGCGAAGCATTCGCGGTCGACGCATTCGCCCGTTACCATCGCAAGAAACTCGGCAGCGATAACGTCACTTTCGTCACCGGGACCGACGAGCACGGCGACAAGAACCTGCGAGCCGCAAACGCGCAAGGCCTTACCCCCAAGGCTTTCGTCGACAAGATTGCGGAGGCATTCAGGGAAGCGTTCGCGGAACTCAATATAAAGTACGATTTCTTCGTCCGCACGACCGATGCGACGCACGAGAAGTTCGTGCAATCGATGCTCCAGCGGGCTTACGACAGCGACGAAATATACTATCGCGATTACGAGGGGCTCTACTGCGTCGGATGCGAGCGCTTCTATACTGAGAAAGAACTCCTGCCGGGCAACATATGCGCCGCGCACAATCGCCCTGTTGAACTGATCAGGGAAGGTAACTACTTCCTGAGATTGGAAAAGTATCGCGAAGGGATTCGCGACCATATTCTTGCAACGCCCGACTTTATCCGCCCAGAGCGCTACCGCAACGAAGCGCTCAACATGCTCTCCGAGCCGCTCGAGGATCTATGCATCTCGCGCCCGAAGTCGCGGATGGACTGGGGTATCGAACTGCCGTTTGACCGGGACTACGTCACCTACGTATGGTACGACGCGTTCTGGGCCTATCTGAGCGAGCTTCCCGCAACCGACAATGCCAGTCTCGAAAAGATTCTGCCGGTTACAGAGCACTTCATCGGCAAGGACATCCTGAAGACGCACGCAGTGTACTGGCCCGCGATGCTGACTATCGCGGGACTGCCACTCTATCGCCATTTGAACGTTCACGGATGGATGAATTTCGGCGGTGAGCGCATGTCGAAAAGCTCTGGCGTCATCCCCGATCCGGTCGAGTACGAACGAACCTTCGGCCCCGACGTTCTGCGCTACTTCCTGTTGCGCGAAGTGACGTACGGGCTTGACGGAGACTTCAGCGACGAACGCCTGACGGAACGCTACAACTCGGACCTCGCCAATGACCTGGGAAACCTGACCAGCCGGGTGCTCTCGATGGGGGCGGGCTACTGCGACGGCGAGGTACGAACCACGCCGGGAGCCAACGCACAGGACGTTGACCTCGCGATGATCGAGGCGTTTCGGTCGGCGCCCGCGCGAGTGGGGCAGTTCATAGAGGAACTCGCGTTCAATCGCGCACTCGAAACAATCTGGCAGACCCTCGACGCGTCCAACAAGTACATCGTGGCGACCGAGCCGTTCAAACTCGCGAAGAATCCGGAGGCGAAGCCTCGCGTCGAGCAGATCCTCGCAAATCTACTTGAAGGACTGCGGGTCGTCGCCGATCTTCTCGAACCGTTCATGCCCACGACCTCCGCAAAGCTCGCCGAGTTGCTTCAGGTGGATGACGCGACCCTGCGCGCGCCGTTTGGCGACGGTCTCAAGACGGGCCATCGCGTTAACTAACCGGTCGCGCTGTTTCCGCGAATCGAAAAGCCGAAGCAGAGCTGACCTATTCCGCCTTGTCGCGAGCCTCTTCAATG
>JBJKQX010000014.1:0-6556 GCA_046704965.1 Binataceae bacterium (SeqCode) | reverse complement strand
CCATTGACCTGAGCGAGGCCTTGCGGCCCGCCGCGTCGCCGTCGAAACAGGCCATCACGTTTCGCGTATAGCGCCCCAGTATCCGCAACTGCTCCGCGGTCAGCGACGTTCCGCAACTCGCGACCGTTTCACGAAAGCCAGCCTGCCAGAGCGCGATTACGTCGAAATAGCCTTCAACGACGATCACCCGGTCGCGCGACCCTATCGCCTGGCGCGCCTCGTATATCCCGTACAGGTTGCGAGCCTTGGAATAGAGCGGAGATTCGGGCGAGTTGATGTATTTGGGCTGACGATTGTCGAGCACGCGACCGCCGAAGGCAACTACGCGGCTCTGCGCGTCGCGAATCGGAAACATCACGCGCGACCGAAACGAATCGTAAGCGCCGCCGCCCGACGCGTCACGCTTCACGAGCCCGAGACGCACTCCCCGTTCGAGAAGACCGCGCTTTTCCAGTGCCCGCGCCAGCGAGGCCGGACGCGCGGGCGCGTAGCCAAGCATGAAGGCGCGCGCGGTTTCGACGCTTATCGCGCGCGAGTTCAGGTAATCGCGGGCGACGCCGCCGTCGGGCGTATTCCACAGCACGTGCGAGAAGAACTCGGCCGCGACCTGGTTGGCGCGAAACAGTTCGTTGCGCTCGGTCGAGCTTCCGTCTCCCTCGCTGCGCTCGGGAAGCGGAATCCCGTAACGGCTTGCCAGCGAACGGACCGCCTCCGGGAAGCTCAGCGCCTCAACCCTCATGATGAAGTTGAAAACCGTGCCGCCCGCACCGCATCCGAAGCAATGGAAGAACCCGCGCTCGGCATTGACCGAAAATGATGGCGTTTTTTCATCGTGGAACGGGCACAGACCGACGAAATTGCGTCCGGCGCGGCGCAGACGGACGTGCGCGCCGATTATCTCGACCAGGTCTGCGCGCTCGCGGACCCGCTCGATCGTTTCGTCTCCGAACCTCGCCATCAGCTTCCGGCCATCACTACTCGGCCGTCATTCTCCAGCCATCACCCGGCTGAGCACGTCCGGGCGGTTGGTCATGATACCGTCGACACCCGCCCGAAAAAGAAACCGCATCAGTTCCGGCGCGTCCACCGTCCACGGATACACCTTGAGGCCGCGCGCGTGAGCCGATTCGCACAAGTCCGCGTCAACCATGTCGGCCCGCGGATTCACCGCATAGGCGCCTATCGCCGAAGCGGCCCTTACCGGGTCATCGTGACGCGTCTCGGAAAGAAGAGCCGTCCTGACGGACGGGTCCGTTTGCCCTACCCGCTCCAGCGGTTCGCGGTTGAAGCAGGACACGATCGACGCGCCATGCGCCGCGTATTTTCGAAACAGCGCGCACACGCCAGCTTCGATGCCATCAGCCTTCAGTTCAACGTTGAGGCCGCATCGCCCCGCCATCGCCTCGAACACTGCGTCGAGCGTCGGGATACGCTCACCCGCGAAACGTTCGCCGAACCACGAGCCCGCGTCGAGCCGCGTCAATTCATCGAGCGTCATGTCCGCGACCCGCCCGCGCCCGTCGGTCGTGCGATCGACGGTTTCGTCGTGTATCACGACCAGCGCGCCGTCGCGCGAGGCCTGCACGTCGAGCTCCACCATGTGGGCGCCCGCGTCTGCCGCTGCGAGGAAAGCCGCGATCGTGTTCTCCGGAAAACGCGAACTTGCTCCGCGATGCGCGATATTCAGTCTGCTCACAACTTCGAGTATGCCGCGGGCGCAACAATCCTGCTCGCCGCGTCACCGGCTAAAGTTTACGTCGAGTCTTGCGGCCCGGTAAACGGTCCGGGACGCGGTTCTCAACAGCCCGAGTTCATGCCCATGCCGGCCGGACTCGTAAGCATCGCGGACCGATGCAATACTTGCGAGGCCGATCGCATATTCGATGAACCGAAAGTCGGAAAAGGCGCGCAAATATCTGAAGGTGACCTTCGAGACGCCAGGCTCGATGGTCGACGAAGCCGCGGGACTTCTTGTAAGTCGCGGCGCCTTGGGATGCGCGGTCGAGCGAATGCAGCGGCCGGGAGCGCGCGCACCCAAGGTCGCTACCCTGGCCGCATACTTCGACCATCTCTCCACCGCGGAACACAGAAAACTTCGCACCATGATGGCTGAAGCCGGGATGCTCGTGGCCAAGTCGGCGCAAGCGCACTCCGCGCCCGAACAGATCGTCGATCCCGGATGGGCGACGGCATGGAAGGATCGCTTCGAGCCGTTCAAGGTCGGCCGCCGCCTGATGATTGTTCCGCCGTGGAATCGCGCCCAATCCCCGGGCCGCACAAGTATCGTTATTGAACCGGCTCAGGCCTTCGGCACGGGGCATCATCCGACCACTTACGGTGCGCTCATCACGCTGGAGCGGATGTGCTCGGAGCGCTCGTATACTCGCGCGCTCGACGTCGGCACCGGTTCGGGAATCCTTGCGATCGCGATGAGCCTTTTGGGTGTGCGTTCGGTGC
This sequence comes from Binataceae bacterium (SeqCode), assembly GCA_046704965.1. Classification (GTDB taxonomy): domain Bacteria; phylum Desulfobacterota; class Binatia; order Binatales; family Binataceae; genus DTIX01. The sequence goes on along the minus strand of JBJKQX010000014.1, from coordinate 4,099 downwards.
GCGGAATCGACGTTGACCCGATCGCGATTGAGAACGCGCGCGAGAATGCCCACCTGAACGGCCTCGAAAAATCCGTGCGCTTTTCCGTCACGCCCGTTTCGCGCTTCTCCAGCGGTTTCGACCTGGTGGTGGCCAATATCCTGAGTTCAACGCTGATCGAGATAGCGCCCGCGCTCAAACTAATCGTGGCCGCGAACGGATGCCTCCTTCTAAGCGGAATTCTCAGACGCGAGGCCGAGACCGTCGCCGCGCATTACGCGCCGGAACTGCGAATTGCGATGCAGCGTACCGACCGTGGATGGACCACGATGGTGTTTGAGAGATGAATCGTCCACCCCGTTTCATCCTTGACGCGCCGCCTAACCCGGACGGGTCGGCCGTCGTCTCGGGCGCGGAGATGCATCACATGCGCGACGTGATGCGGTTGGGTGCGGATGCGGAAGTGACCGTCCTCGCACCCGATGGTTGCGAATATCTCGCACGCATCGCGCGATTCGAGAAGGATGCGGCGATTCTTACCGTCTCATCGCGAAAAGCGAAGCGCACGGCAGGGATGCCGGGCTTGATTGCGGCTGCGGCAGTGGTAAAGGGACCACGCATGGACTTCCTGGTGGAGAAGGCCGCGGAACTGGGCGTCGCCGAACTGTGGCCCGTGATGTGCGCACGCGGAGTGGTTCGCGCCCCCGGCGAGGAACGGCTTGCCAGATGGCGTCGGCTGGCGACGGCGGCGACCAAGCAGAGTCTTTCTCCGACCCGGATGCAAGTGCGCAATCCTATCGCGTTCGCGGACTTGGTCGAATCGGTTCCGGAAGATACTCTTGCGGTGATTTGCACGCCCCGCGGCGCCGCCCTTGCGCCGGTAGTGCGGCATTCGACGGCTCACCGCGTGCTCGTCGCGACAGGCCCGGAGGGAGATTTCGATCCGACGGAGTTGGAGCTTGCGCGCGACGGCGGCTTTATCGAGGCGCGGCTCGGAGCGACAAGGCTTCGCAGTGAAACCGCGATGCTCGCGGCGCTGGCAATCGTTGCGGGCGCGTTTGATGAGCTTCCCGAAGGAGACTGACAGGTGCCATACAAGTTCCTCTTCGTGATGGATCCGCTCGGGCAGATGCTGCCGGACAAGGACACGACTTTTGTCTTTATGCTGGAAGCGCTCGCGCGGGGCCATCGCATATTCTTCGCCGACCTGCGCGGGCTTTACGCCAAGGGGCATCGCGCGTTTGCGTTCGCACGCGGATGCGAGGTCGAGCGCGCGACGCCGCATCACCGGTTCCTTGATTCGGGAAGCGAGTATCCGCTGGAGGCGTTCGACGCCATCTTCATGCGCAAGGACCCGCCTGCCGATCAGCTTTACATCTACGCCACGATGCTGCTCGGGCTGGCGGACACCCGCCATACGTTCGTGATGAACGAACCCGCGGGACTGCTTCAGGCCAACGAGAAGCTGTACGCGCTCAATTTTCCGGAGGTCATCCCGCCAACGCTCGTCACCTATGAGATCAGCCGTCTTCGCGCCTTCATGCAGGAGATGGGCGGCCAGATGATCGTCAAACCGCTCGGCGGTCACGGCGGCGAAGGCGTGTTTCTGGTGAGCACCGGGGACCGCAACCTCGGCGCAATCCTGGAAACGGCGACCCAGTTTGAATCGCAGCCGATAATGGCTCAGCGCTATCTGCCAGAGATTCGCGGCGGCGACAAGCGGCTTATCGTGCTGGACGGAGAACCGATCGGTGCCACGCTTCGCGTCCCCACTCCCGAAGAGCATCGCGGCAATATTCACGTCGGCGGGAACACAATCAAGTCGCCGGTCAACGATCGCGACCGCGAGATTTGCCGGATACTGCGCCCGCGCCTCCATCGCGACGGGCTCTATTTCGTGGGCCTCGACATAATCGGTGACTACCTGACCGAGGTGAACGTCACCAGCCCCACCGGAGTGCAGGAGATAGACCGTCTCGACGACGTGAACCTTGAGGCAAAGGTTATAGACTTCGTTGAGTCGCGCGTCGCGGCGCTGCCGCGCTGAGTCCCGTGGGCCGTATCGGCTACCGGTTCGAAACGGCAAAGATTCCCGGCCCGGTTGCAAGCGACCGTCAGGATCGGTACCTATTTCAAGACACACGGTGTCTGCCGTGCTGTTCCTACGGTGGGCAGGTAGCTCAGTCGGTTGAGCAAGGGACTGAAAATCCCTGTGTCGGCGGTTCGATTCCACCCCTGCCCACCAAATTCCCCAGGAAATCCGTAACTCATTGATTCAATTGGGCTTTCTGAGCATGGCCCAAGGCCTGCTTGCGTCGCGATCCTACTGCGTATAAAAACCCTCCTGTTGCACATTTGTTGCACTCGAAACGGAGGGGTCGGAGGGGTTCCGATGGCGACGATCTGGCAGCGCCCCACCGGGGCAGGCGGGAAGAAGTGGGTCGCGACGGTGCGCCGGCGGGGTCATAAGCCGCGCTCGAAGTCGTTCAGCCGCAAGGACCTGGCGGAAAGCTGGGCGCGGAAGATGGAGGCCGAGTTAGAGGGCGGCGTCTATCAGGATACCCGGGAGGCTGAGAAGCTGACCTTCGCGGAAGCCTGCGAGTGGTATGAGCGCGAGGTCCTGCCGTCGTTGAGGGACCCGCAGGGGCGCGAGCAACTTCGCCTGGAGCGGCTGCGGGAAAGCTCCCTGGCTTCGCTGGGGGTCGGGCTCATCCAGCCGGCCGACGTGGCCTTTTATCTGCAGCAGCGGGCCAGGGAGATAGAGACCTCGGGACGCCGCCGGACCGGGGTCGAGATAGACCACGGCCGAATCAGGAGCGACACCCTCCGGCTCGAAGCCGCGCGGATATCGAGCATCTACAAGGCTCTGAGGGAACGGCGCGGCCTGCCGGTCATGAATCCGGTCACGTCGGGGGTGAGACCGCTCGCCGGCCGCGGCCGGGTGGTGAAACTCGACCGCGAGCAGATAGCGGCACTGCTGGCGGCGGCGACCGACACGCTCGGCGCGGCGATAGAGTTCCAGATCTGCACCGCCCTGCGACCGGGAGAGCTGACCGGCATGTGCTGGGACTGCGTGGACCTGGAGGCCCGCGAACTGGATCTCAGGCGCACCAAGACCGATCCCCGCGTCGTCCCCCTGAACCGCAGGGCGGTCGAAATCCTGAGCGCCCTGCCCCAACCGAAAAGCAAGCGCGGGAAGAAGGGCGCGCACGTGTGGCCGTGGACGACCACGGGCGGATATTCGCGTGCCGTCAGCAAGGCCTCTCGGGACGCCGGTCTCAAGGTACGGTCGCATGACTTGAGACACGAGGCTATCACCCGGCTGCTCGAGCGCGGCATGTCGATACCCGAGGCGGGAGCGATAAGCGGACACAAGACCTGGTCCATGCTCAGACGATATACTGAGATACGCCCGTCGCATTTGCTGCGCCGGCTGGATGAAATCGACAAGGACGAAACGGGGGTTACGAATGCCGAGGAGACCGACCAGGAAAGCTGAGCAGCAGGAGCATGTCGATCCGCTGGTCGAGAGGATCGCCGCGGCCGTCAAGGAGGCGGTGAAGGACCCGTCGCTGACCGGATTGCGCGTCTTGAAGGCCGCGGAAGTCGCTCGAATCCTGGATAAGAGCAAAAGTCAGCTCGAGGAATGGCGCGCGCAAACAAGAGAGACCGGGAAGCTCGTCGGACCGCCATACATGATAGGACCATCCGGCAAGGCCGACGGATACCCCATTGTGGGACTCATTGACTACATAGTACGCAACACGGTTTGGGGCGACTTCACGGACAAAGCCATGTCGGCTCTGGCCACCGTCGGGCCCGGGCTTGAGTGGGAGACGACACGATCGGCTCTGGTGGTGCTAATGCCGATAGTGGGCGCCCTGGGATTGCCAGCCTGGTCGGAAGAACGGGAACTGCTGATAAAGGAAGGCTGGGTCGATTACGTCCAGGACGCTATCTCAGCAGACAATTAGATAGGGGATCACGAGCAGCCCGGTCCCGGATTAAGCGCGGCCCTGAGCCGCCAGCCCAGAGGAACCTGCATGATCCGGGCGGTTCAGTTGCTCTTCGTCCGGATTGGCATCGGCGGACGACGCAGCGCCCACCTCCACCGGCCGGT
>JBJKQX010000013.1:0-14186 GCA_046704965.1 Binataceae bacterium (SeqCode) | reverse complement strand
TTCTAACGGAGTGGCACACGCGCCTTTTCAACGTACGTCATACGAAGGTCGAAGAGAATCGCGTCTATCAGCCCCTCTTCGTCCTGGCTTAAATTTCCTTGTGTTTTTTCGCGCAGGATCCCGATGATGTCGATGATCTGCTGCGCTGCCACAAGGTTCGGGTCCGCCTGGCCGGTTTCCGGATTCGGCATCTCACCCAGAAAGGCGAGCGCTTCGGTGGAAAGCCCGACGATGAAGCTGGCAAAAGTGATGTCGCCGGCGTGGTGGTGCGGATGCATGCCGCTCTCGGCGTCTGAAACGGCCTCTCGCGCCGCACCGAATTCGTCGGATTCCCCCGCGCCCGACGCTGAGCGTTCGTGTTCCACGCGCCGTTCGGGCCGCTCGGACTGCGCTTCCTCGCTCCGATGCTCGGGTTTGAGCTCACCTTCGGGCGAAAAGCGGCGACGGTCTTCGACCTTGAAACCTCGGCCTTTCTCTTCCCCTTCTTCCATTGTCCAACTCTCCTCAGACGCTTCCCGCTGCCATATGCTCCAGTCGGCGGATGCGCTCCTCGATCGGCGGATGGGTCGAAAACAGACGGGTGATGCCCTGGGCGCTCAACGGATTGACGATAAACAGGTGTGCGGTCGCGGGGCTCGCGTCGAGCGGAATCTGCTGGTTGGCCGACTCAAGTTTGCGAAGCGCGTTTGCCAGCAAAAGCGGATTGTGAGTGAGCCGCGCTCCACTTGCGTCCGCCTGGTACTCGCGCGTGCGGGAGATCGCGAGCTGAATGAGCGCCGCCGCCAGAGGCGCGATAATCGCCGCCGCCAGAAGCCCGAAAATCCCGCCTTCCTCGTCGTCCGCGCGACCGAAACCGAAGATCGCACCCCACTTGAGCCATGTCCCGATCATCATGACCGCCCCGGCCAAGGTCGCGGCGATCGAGCTGGTCAGGATGTCTCGATTGATGACGTGAGACAGCTCATGCCCGATGACGCCCTTGAGTTCTTCGCGGTTGCAGATGCGCATTATTCCGCTGGTCACGGCGACCGCTGCATGCGAGGGTTTGCGACCGGTCGCAAAGGCGTTGGGCGTATCCGTATCGATCATGTAAAGGCGCGGCATCGGGATGCGCGCGGCCTGCGACAACTCGTTGACTATCGAATACAGCTCCGGTGCCGAACTCGCGTCCAGTTGCTTGGCGCCGTATGCGGCAAGCACCATCCGGTCGGAAAACCAGTAGCTCCCAAAGTTCATCACGGCCGCGATCACAAAGGCGATAATCGCCCCGTGTATCCCACCGATAAACCCGCCGAGCAGCACTAACAGGACGGTCAGAAGTCCCAGGAGAAAGGTTGTTTTTAGAAAGCTCATATCCATTCACCTGCGGATTGATCAGGCACAAATTCTCGCACAATTTGTCCCCAAACAACCCGGATACAGGCGTATTTTGAAGCTACGCCAGCCCCATTTCACAGTCAACGTAACCACTTTTTGGCGGTTTGCTCGTCTATTTTTGTGCTTTCCCTCTCGTGAATAAGACGAAAATTCGCCAAAGTTGATTCGCTATCAATCGGGGTCTACCGCTTCGCTTATAACCCGCCGCAGCGCCGCTATGACCTCAAGCGGCTGAATCCCGCTTATTGGACTTCGCTGGACAACCTGGACCCGCCCCAAAGGGCGCCATCGCGCCGGATTGGTAGGCCCGAACAAAACCACTCCTAGTGCTCCCGTCGCCGCGGCCAGATGCGAAACGCCTGAGTCGACCCCGACGAACGCCATGGCCCGGCGCGCCAACGCGGCAACCTCCCCAAGCGAAAGTTCCCGCATCACACGATGACGCACTGAAAGCTGTCGCTCGATTTGGGCCTCCGCCGGTCCCAGCACGAACAGCACCGAGGTTTCCTTCTCGAGCCGTCGTGCCAGCGCCATAAAGCTCTCGACGGGCCAGTTCTTCGCGGCGCTTCCGCTGCCGGGAAAAATCACGATGAACTCACCCGGCGCGACAATCCCCCCAAGCCTGCGCGCGGCGGATTCGATGTCGCTCGACAGAAGGCTGAGCCGCGGCTCGATCAGCTCCGCGTCTTCGCCGATCTCTCGAAGGTAAGCCTCGGCGACATGCCCCGCGCCCGCCGGGCGGAAATGATGGAAAGACACCGTATCCTCGCGCGCCGCCCGAATGAGCGTGCCGCGAAAGTCAGGGTCATCCGCGCTGAAAAAGCTGTAGATGCGTTGAAATGAACTGAAGAACGTACGCGCTTGCTCGTTGTCGCTTGCGGCGGCGCGAAACAGATGGCTGACCTCGCGACGATCGATGGAATGCGCGCGTGTGACACCGAGTCGTCCGACGGCAAATTGCGCCAGTTCCTCGCGCGCCATCAGCTCCAGCTCGCATCGTGCGTGGCGACGCCCGATCGCGGCCAGAGTCGGCGTCAGGCAAATCAAATCGCCCAGTGCACCCGGAAAGATGACGAGTATGCGCCTCGCGGTCTCGTTGTTGTTCGCACCGACGTCGGCCATCCCCCGTGAATTTAATCATCGCGGCCGCCGCGCCAACCCCCGGCGAACGTCTCAGCAGGTCGCAAACTGCACGCGATTACCGCTAGAATCATGCCCGTATGCCCCTAAGCGTAGCCACATCGCCGCTCGATTTAATCGGGCACACGCCGGTCGTTCGCCTGAACCGGATTCCGGGCAAGGACGACGCCGAAGTCTGGGCCAAGCTCGAGAACTTCAACCCCGGCGGAAGCGTCAAGGATCGCATCTGCCTAGCGATGATCGAGGCGGCCGAAAAAGCCGGGCGTATCAAGCCGGGCGACACGCTCGTTGAGCCCACCTCGGGCAATACCGGAATCGGGCTTGCCCTGGTCGCCGCCGTCAAGGGTTACAGGCTTATCCTGACCATGCCGGACACGATGAGCGAGGAGCGTCGGTCGTTGCTCGTGGCCTATGGAGCGGAGCTGGTGCTTACGCCCGACACGCGCGGGATGCACGGCGCTATCGCGAAGGCCGAAGAACTGGTGCGCAACAATCCCGGCTACTACATGCCGCAGCAGTTCAGCAATCCTGCCAACCCCCAGATCCATTACACGACCACCGGACCTGAACTGGTCGAGCAACTCGGGCACATCGACGCCTTCATCGCGGGCGTCGGGACCGGCGGCACGGTTACGGGTGTGGGGCGCTATCTGCGCGAGCACCTCGGCAATCGGCCGCTTATTGTTGCCGTCGAGCCGAAAAGCTCGCCGGTTCTGTCGGGCGGAGAGCCCGGCTTTCACAAAATCCAGGGAATCGGGGCCGGCTTCGTTCCAAAAACGCTTGATACGAAAGTTTACGACGAGATCATCACGATAAGTGACGAAGACGCCGCCGCCTACGCACGCAAACTGGCTCGCGAGGAAGGTATCCTGGTGGGGATCTCCTCGGGCGCGAATTGCTGCGCGGCGGTTCAGATTGCGAAACGGCTCGGCAAGGGAAAGATCGTGGCCGCGGTGTTCTGCGACACCGGCGAGCGTTATCTGACCACCGATCTTTTCCAGGCCGAAGGTATCTGAGCGCGCGCAGGCGCTTCTATTTCTCTACGATGACCGCTGAACTGAGCGCAAAACTGGAAAGACTCCGGGCGATGTTCGCTCCGATGGAGAATGTGATGGTGGCGTTCTCGGGCGGCGTTGACTCGACATTCGTTCTCAAGGTCGCACGCGACACGGTCGGCGACCGCGTGACTGCGCTGACGACCACGTCGCCCACGATGCCCGAGGCGGACCGTCTTTCGGCGACCGAAATGGCAAGGCTTGTCGGCGCGCGCCATATCCTGGTCGAGTCCAATGAGCTGGAAGTTCCAGGATACGCGGAGAACCCTCTAAACCGATGTTATATTTGCAAGTTTAACCTGTTCACGGTTTGCGAGGCCAAGGCCGCTGAACTCGGTATCGGCGAAATCGTCGACGGGCTGAATCTCGACGATTTGCAGGATTATCGTCCCGGCATGAAGGCCGCTTCCGAGCGGCACGTGCGCCATCCGTTGGTGGAGGCCGAGCTGTCCAAGCGCGAGATTCGCGAGCTTTCGCGCTCACTCGGGCTTCCCACCTGGGACCGTCCAGCCTCGCCGTGCCTGTCCTCGCGCTTTCCCTACGGAACGGAAATAACCCTCGAAGGTCTTCGCAAAGTAGAGCAGGGCGAACAGATGCTCCGCTCGCTCGGCTTCCGCGTGGTGAGGGTCAGGTATCACGGCGACGTAGCCCGACTCGAGATAGACAACCGCGAAATCGCCAGGATTCTCGAGCCCGAACTGCGCGAGCTGATCGATCGTGAATTCAAGAGGATAGGGTTCCGCTTCGTGGCGGTCGATTTGAAAGGATTTCGTTCCGGATCACTCAACGAGGGACTCGTCGACGGAGCCTCGTCCGCATCGCGAGACGATTCCTAGCCGCCTCGTCGACGAATCTTTAATCCGCGAGCCTGGTCGCCAAAGCTTCCGCCATCTGCAAGTCGGATCGGGTCGTTATCTTGAGATTCAAGGCCGAGCCTTCGACAATCTCGATCTTCTCACCCATCCGTTCCACAAGGTCCGCGTCGTCAGTGGCAGTTATTCCCTTACGGCGTGCGGATTCGTGTGCCGCGATCAGAAGTCCGCGGCGAAAAGCCTGTGGCGTCTGCGCCTGGTAAAGGCCCGCGCGGGGCACAGTCGCCGAAATCAGACCTTCGCTTGCGCGTTTGAGTGTATCGGCAACCGGAATCGCAGCAATAGCCGCGCCTGAGCGGGCCGCGGCGCCGAGGCATGCCTCGAACAGTGCCGGTCCTGCGAACGGACGGGCGGCGTCGTGGATTATGACCAGTTCGGACTCGGCGCTGGCCAGTCCGAGGGCGATTCTGACCGAGTCCTGACGCTCGGCTCCGCCGGCCGTAATCTTTACCGGAATAGCAATCTCCGCGCGCAGCACCTCGGATCGCGCCTCGTCTTCCATCCCGGGCGGAACCGTGATTATGGCTTCGGCAATGGCGGACAGCGCGGCCAGATGAGCGAGCGAATGACCAAGAAGCGTCCTTCCGTTCAAGGTAACGAACGCCTTTGGTCGATCGGCTCCCAACCGGCTACCGCTTCCGGCCGCTACAATTATGGCGGAGCTTCGCACCTTATGAACCAGCCTCAGTCACTTGAGCCTTTATAACGGACCGATGCGGGCAGAAAAAGAAAGAGGCCCGACGGTGGTGACCGTCAGGCCTCTTTGATTTGCCTGCTAAAGCGTGGGCTTACGAGTAGCCGATCAGTTGGCGAAAATTGTCTTGAGTTCTTCCATGATCTGCTCTTCAGGATGAGCCTTCGCGATCGAAAGTTCCTTGACGAGCAGACTTCGCGCCGTGTCGAGCATCTTGCGCTCGCCGAACGACAGCTCCTTGTCCGTCTTCAAAACCAGCAGGTCCCGCAGAACCTTGGCAATTTCCAACGGTGAGCCGGTCTTTATCTTTTCGGTGTATTCCCGGTAGCGGCGATTCCACGTCTGCGAATCGACTTCCACCTTCTTCTGCTTGAGAATACGGTAGATTTTGTCCACCATATCCTTGCCGATGACGCGCCGCAGCCCGACCGAATCGACATTCTCGGTCGGAATCATGATGGTCATCTTTTCAGTGCCCAGGATCCGAAGCACGTAGAACTTGCGTTCGGTCCCTGATATGGCCCTGGTTTGGATGTCGTCGATGACAGCGACGCCGTGCGCTGGATAGACGACCTTCTCGCCCTTCTTGAATGGCAAATTCATCTTTGTCTTTGGCACTTTTGGAGCCGGTCGCTGAGTCGGATCGGTTGATGTCCCCCTTTTCGGGGGCTCATCACCAAACGAATGCGCCGGAACAACCAAATTATGGCACAGATTGTGGCGTTTGTCATCTGGACTTGTCTGAGCTCGAACAAAAGCCGTAACTTTGTTCTATAATTTGCGCCGCGTGCTATCGAGCTGCAGTTCCATCACGATCGCGTCTTCTCCGGGGCCATAGTAGTGACGTCTTAGCCGTCGCTCCTCGAAGTTCAGCTTGCGATACAATTGCCGCGCGGCCAGGTTTGAACGTCGCACTTCGAGTGTGACGAATGAGGCCTGCTTGGTCTTCGCTTCGTCGATAGCCGACTGCATCAGAAACGCGCCAACGCCGAGGCGACGGAAATCGGGATGAACGGCGACGTTCAAAACGTGGCATTCATCCGCAATAAGCCATCGGCAAAGGAAGCCTACGGTTGTTCCTCCCGGCGCGTGGTCGTCGACGGCTGCAAGTGTCAGTCGTGAAAAGGGCAGGGTAAGTTCGCGCTGGAAAGACTTCAGGCTCCACGGCGTCGTGAACGCGAGCTTCTCTATCTCGACGACTCGTGGCAGGTCCCCTGCCAAGGCGTCCTTTATGCGGAGCACCATCGAACCCCAATCATACCGTGCCCGGCGTTCGCTCGCATCATCGTTTTCATTCGACTGTGGCTCTCAGCCCAATCGCCCCGCCGCGAAAGGTTTCGCGTCCCTTGCCTGACCCGTGGATCACCGGATGTGATATGGGATGCGGCAAAATCCCCGATGCACTCCCATATCGCGCGATGTATTCCAAGACTATTTTGCTCCTCGGATTTGACCTTTGCGACGGCGCCGCAAGATTGACTTATGATGAGTCAAGTGAGTGTTCGATTGCATAAGGTTGCAGACGTTAACTGATTTTTCGATCGGACCGTGCGAAAGGGCGCCTTTGTACTCGACGCAGCACGCTTGCGTCGTCGAAATTGATTTGCAACTATGAGCAAGTTTCATTGACGGGTATTAACTTTTACCCTTATCAAACAGCCGACAAGAACTGGGCTTTGGACCGGAACCAGTAGGAGGTGAGCTAGGATGAAGACGTTGGCAGCACTGCTCGGGGTCTTGACGATGGCAGCGTTTCTGAGTGCCTGCGGCCCAGACATGAACGCCATTAACGCAGCTACCAACCGGGCTCAAGCCGACGCGACCAGGGCCGAGGCTTCCGCGCAGCAGGCCGAACAGGCGGCGAACAAGGCCGAACTTGCTGCGAAGCAAGCTGACACGGCGGCCGCCGGCGCAGAGGACTCGGTGCGTAGGGCGAACGACGCTGTGACGCGACTTGAAGCCTTCTTCCGCCACTCGATGATGAAGTAGGAGCCACGGAACGAGCCAAAAAAAGGCGGGGGGACGTAATGTTCCTCCCGCCTTTGACTTTTCTGGCTTTGTGCCCGGGTGCGGGCGTCACTGCTCACTGATGGCCGAGTTTGGATGCCGCCTTTTTCTGACGGGCTTCGGCGGCGGTTTTGAGTGCCTTGATGACGCGCGCGTGCACCGAAGGTTCGCGCAGGATGCGGTTTTCAAGGTCGCGGAACTGACTCATGGTCATGCCCTCGCGCTTGGCGGACTCCTCCACGGTCAGCGTGCGGTCGCGCTGCATCGCAGTGTAAACCGCGACGTACTTCTTGATCTCTGCGGGTGAAACTGACTGATTGTCCGGTGCTGGTTCGGGGGATTGCGCAAGCTCTTTTGCTGCTGTCCGGGCCCATGTACTAATGCTGTGAGAGTCCGTCCGCGAGCCGGCGACAGCAGCTGTTATCGCGAGCGCAACGCCGGCGCATGCGAGCAGTGGAATGATAAAAAAACGGCGCCCACGGCGCCCTTTGAACGAGCCTTCACGGGCCAAAACAACAACCTCCTTCCGCGGCGCCCTATCAAAGGCGCATGCGGAGCAGCGCGCCTCTTGCAAAGCGCGAGTATGTGTTTAAGTTTCAGACCGGCTTGCGACCGGGGCATCGCCGCCGACGCTAGCATGAAATGCCACACTTCGAGAATGGAGACCGAATAAATGCCGGCCAAATGGGTTGAGCTTCACGAAAAATCCCGAGTTGGAATCACGCGCGGTGCGGCGCTCGTTGCCGAGGCGGCGCGGGTCACTCTTGGACCCAAGGGACGCAACGTTCTTATCCAGAGAAGCTTCGGCGCGCCCCTCGTCACCAAGGACGGCGCCACCGTTGTCAAGGAAATCGATCTTGAAGACAAGTTCGAGAATATCGGCGCGCAGCTGATTCGCGAAGTCGCGCAGAAGACCGCCGACGCAACCGGAGACGGAACCACCACCGCGACCGTGCTCGCGCGCGCAATGGTGCGGCAGGGGCTGAAACTGCTCGCCGCCGGAATGCCGGCAATCGAGCTGAAGCGCGGGATGGACGCGGCGGTTGCCGGCGCGGTTGAAGCCATCAAGGAGATGGCGAAGCCGATCAAGGATCGTCTCGAGCATGTCGCCACGATCGCGGTCAACGGCGACGCGGAGCTCGGTGGGATGATCGCAGACGCGATGCGCAAAGTCGGCCATGAGAGCGTGATCACCGTCGAGGAAGGTCGCGGAATCGACACCACGCTCGAAACGCTCGAAGGGATGCGCTTCGACCGCGGCTATGTATCGCCTTATTTCATCACCAATCCTGAAAAGCAGATCGTCGAACTCGAAAACCCGCTGGTTCTGATCCACGAGAAGAAGATCGCAAACCTTCGCGAATTTGTACCAGTTCTGGAGCAGGTTGCGCAGTCCGGCCGTCCGCTGCTGGTGATCGCCGAAGATGTCGAGGGTGAGGCGCTTGCCGCGATGGTGGTGAACAAGCTGCGTGGCACCCTCAGCGCCGCCGCGGTCAAAGCTCCCAGCTTCGGCGATCGACGCAAGGAGATGCTGATCGACATGGCGACGCTTTGCGGCGGTGAGCTTGTCGCCGAGGAGGCCGGGCTAAACCTCGAAAAGGTGCAGCTCAAGCAGCTCGGCGGATGCCGCCGGGTTGTTATCGATCGCGACAACACCGTCATTATCGGCGGCGAGGGCAAGAAGGCCAACATCCAGGCCCGCATCGTTCAGATACGCAAGCATCTCGAGATCGCGACTTCGGATTACGATCGCGAAAAGCTGCAGGAGCGCCTTGCAAAGCTGAGCGGCGGGGTTGCCGTGCTCAAGGTTGGTGCCGCGACCGAGACCGAGGTGAAGGAAAAGAAGTCGCGGGTCGAAGGTGCCGTCAACGCGCTGCACGCCGCCGTCGAGGAAGGCATCGTGCCGGGTGGTGGCGTAGCCCTGGTGCGTGCGATCGCCGCCGTGCGTGAGCTCAAGCTTTCGCCGGCGCGCAAGGCGGGCGCCGATATCGTGGCTCATGCGATGGGCGAACCGCTTCGCCAAATCGCGGCCAACGCCGGGGCCGAGCCCGAGGTGGTGCTTAACAAAGTGCTCGAAGGCAAGGACGATTTCGGCTACAACGCCGCAACCGGTAACTTCGAGCAACTGTCCAAGGCAGGAGTGATCGATCCCGCCAAAGTGGTGCACATCGCGCTGGAGAACGCTGTCAGCGCTGCGTCGATGCTGCTTCTCACGGAAGCCGCTATTGCAGAGAAGCCTTACAAGGAACCCGCCATCGCGATGCCCAACACGGCGCCTGGTCCCGGCATCCCGGGAATGGGTCCGGGAATGGGTATGGGCGGCATGGGTCCGATGGGCGGCATGGGTCCGATGGGCGGCATGGGCGGAATGGGAGATGACTTTTAAGCAATAGGCTTTCGCTCCGACTGACTAATTTTGCACCCTGTTTATCGGAATGTGCACAGTCGCCCGACCATGTTTTGCGTGATGCAGCGAGTCGCGTTGCAGTATCACTTGGCGCTGTGTAGGCTTGCATGCCGATCAACCTTTGTGAGAAAAAGTTGATGTCCCGTACGGCTGCCGTCTAAGGCTCCGTGCGATTTTAAGGAGGACGATTAATGGAAGGGTTAAGAAGGAGTCTTAAACTGGTTGGGCTGGCCGGAGCTGTGTTAGCCCTTTCGTTGGTAGCCGTGGGCTGCTCATCGAACCAGCCCGATCCTGCGCAGCGCGCCGTCAACGCGGCGAACCGCGCTGACCAGGCTGCTTCACGCGCCGAGGCTGCCGCTCAGAAGGCAGGCCAGGCAGCCGCTTCGGCTCAGGCTGCGGCCAGCCGTGTGGAACAGGCGGCTAACGATGCGAAGGCTTCCGCAGATCGCGCAGAGGCGATTGCCGAGAAGACCATGGCGTCGGCTCATCGCGTGCGTCGCTACCGCCACCATCGCATGGTGCCCCATCACATGGGACCAGCGACGGCAAAACCGAAGCCGGCACCTGCAGCGAGTCCGGCTCCAGCTGGCAAGTAAAGGCGCTTGACCAAAGGCTGAAAAAGGGGGTGCTCGCTGCGAGCACCCCCTTTGTTTTTTGACGCATTGCAACCGCCCCGAGCCCGCGCGTCCGTTCTCCTTCCAACGGCCAAGCGGGCTTATGCGCCAAGCGGACGCGGCCGGTCGCGTTTGGCGTCGACGATGCAGAAGAAGCCGAACTTCGCGCGCCCCAAGGCGCGGAGTTGATGCGGCTGGTTGGGTCCGATGTAGAGCGTGTCCATTGGGCCGAGTCGGATTTGCTCCTCGCCGACCCGGGCTACGCCGCGACCGCGAACGCCTATCACCACGTGTGAGTGGCGATGCTGTTCAAGGCTGGTAAAACCACCCGCCTCAAGCTCGAAGTAGCGGACATGAAAACTGACGCGTTCACCCTTGCGCCCGATCAGGACCTGTCGCGACGCGCCCCGAAACTCACCCGCGCGCTTCGCTGAAACCTTGTAGGGCTCCAGCTCGACACTGTCCCATCGGAAGTTGCGTTGAAACGCTCTCAGAGGCGGTGGCAAAGCCGCCTGTCGGTGGTTTGCCCGCTTGCCCTGGTTACCCTTCGTCGCCAAAGGTCACTATCACCTTGAGCGCCTCCGGCTTCTGCGCGGTGGCGTATGCCTCGGTTATCTGTGACAGCGGGAATCGATGGGTCACCAGTTCGCGCGCGTTGATGACCCCGCTCGTGACTAGGTCAAGCGCGACCCGGGTGTCGTCGGGTCCGCACGAGTAGCTCGGGACCAGGCGCGTTTCGTTGAAGTAGAGGTCGTGCGGATGCACGATCAACTCGTCGTCGGGAGGCGTCGCCGTGAACTGTACGACCGTCGCGCCTTTGCCCGCCGCGGCGATTCCCGCGCTCATCACCTTGCTGGTGCCGGGACCCACGATTACCACGTCGGCCATCGCGCCCTTGGTTATCTCACGCACCTGCTCGACCAGATTGTCGCCCGATACGACGATCCCAGCGTCAGCGCCCAGCCGTTCGGACCATCGGGCGCGCTCTTCGAATAGATCGGCGCCGATGATGACGCCGGCACCCATGTGCCGCGCCATCCTGATGTGCATCATCCCCATGATGCCGAGTCCGATCACAAGGACCGATTCGCCGGGCTTCAGGCCCGAGCGCCTGAGCGACTTGACCACGCACGCCGCCGGCTCAACCAGCACGCCGTCCGCGTCGTCCATCGTATCAGGCAGCCGCAGAGTGTCGCGCTGATTGATTGCGCCCACCAGGATGTATTCCGCCATCCCGCCCGGAACCAGCTTGGTCGCGCGCCAGGTCGCGCATTGCACGTACTCGCCCCGCCGGCACGCCGAGCATGAAAAGCACGGTGCATGATGATGGGTGAAGACGCGATCGCCCACCTTGAAGCCGCGTACAGCCTCTCCCACCTGCTCGACAAGGCCGACCGGCTCGTGGCCAAGCACTGCTCCGGCCTTGCGCCGGATGTACCAGGGCATGATGTCGCCCGAGCAGATGCCACAGGCGTTGGCGCGTACTAGGATGTCGTCAGGCCCGGGTTCGGGTCGATCGACTTCCTCGACGCGAATGTCTCCAAAATCGTAAAGGCGTGCGGCGCGCATAAGTCGCTTCAGACTTTGGGGCGCGCGCCCGTACTTGTCAACCTGCGCGAGCATGCAAGCCGGCTGTTCGACGGCGGCGGATGCGATGGTAGACTCGGAGCCTATGCCACGCCCCGTATGCCCACCGATTGCGGCCGACGTGATAGCCGAAATTGGCGACCAGATCGTTCTCATAGAGCGAAAGAATTTTCCCTACGGATGGGCGCTGCCCGGCGGCTTCGTCGACTTTGGAGAGACCGTCGAGCAGGCCGCGGTGCGTGAGGCACGCGAGGAAATCTCGCTCGACGTGGAGCTTCGCGCCCTGCTGGGCGTGTATTCGCGACCCGATCGCGATCCCCGCGGTCAGACCATCACGGTTGTCTACGTCGCGCGAGCCAGCGGCACTCCGCGCGCCGCCGATGACGCGAAGAACGTCGCTCTGTTCTCGCCGCGCAATCCGCCCGCGCCGCTCGCGTTCGACCACGCCGAAGTCCTTGCCGACTATGCGCGCTTTCTCGATACAGGTGAGTTTCCCGCGCCGTGGAATTCGAAACCGCGCTGAAAAAGTGAGGCGGCTCAGGACGCGTGCTCGCGTTTGAGTTGCGCAACTATGATGTCGGCTATCCGGGTCGGCTCGGGCACGCGGAATTTGGTCACGACCGACAGAACGAGACGTATCGCCGGCCGAAAACCGACGCGATGGCCGGGTGACACGTAGACCGGGCGTACGTTGTCGCGGGTTCTAAGCGCCGCGCCCACGCGCTCGCCCTTGTGGACCATCCACGCCACGCTTCCGGCTTCGGGCCCGAGCGGCGGATGCTCGCCGACCAGGATCGACTTTGCGCATCCGACCGAAGGGATGTCGAGCAGGTAACCCATGTGCGAGGCGAGCCCGAAGCGGCGCGGATGGGCGATTCCCTGACCGTCGAATATTACGAGGTCGGGGCGGATGCGAAGCCCGGCAAAGGCTTCGAGCAGGACCGGCCCTTCGCGAAATGTAAGCAGTCCGGGAACGTAGGGAAAAGACGTTGCGCCCACGGCGCGAGCGGTTTCGACGACTTCCATCCCCGGCGGCCGCATCACGACCACCGCCGCAAAGCACCTGCCGCTCGCCTTGTCATAGGCGACGTCGGCACCCGCGACCAGCCGCGGCGCGCGCGGCCCGTCCCGGATTACCAGCCGCGCCCGCATTCGGGTTTGAAGCGCTATTGCCTCTTTTGGAGTTAGGTCCCACCGATGGCGCCTGACGGGACGAACGCCGCGCGGCGCGCCCGCTGCGCGCGAAGCCGCCGATGAAGCGACTCCGCCGGCGGGACCCATCGCGGCTCTACGCCCCGAGTTTCTTGAGCGCGTCGCCGATTCGGTCGAACGCCGCGTTCAGGTTCTCGACCGAGGCCGCGTACGAGAAGCGGATATGGTCGGACGCGCCGAAATCGTTGCCGCCGACCGCCGCGACGTGCGCTTCCTCGAGCAGGAACATCGCAAAGCTGTCGCCGTCTGTGATCGTTTTGCCGTTATAGGTCGAGCCGAATAGCGCGGACACGTTCGGGAAGGCGTAGAACGCACCAGCAGGCACGTTGGGCAGACCGAATCCCGGCAGCGCCCGGATTCGCTCCACGACCAGCGAGCGGCGTTCGCGAAACTTCTCGGCCATCATTCGCACGTCGTCCTGCGGACCCGTCAGCGCCTCGATAGCGGCGGCCTGCGTGATCGAGCACGGATTTCCGCTGTTCTGGCTCTGAAGGCGCTGCGCCGCGCTGATGACCTCCTTGGGTCCTGCGGCATAGCCTAATCTCCATCCGGTCATCGCATAGGTCTTCGACACCGAATTGATCGCGATACCCTGGGCGCGCAGTTTCGGCTCAATCTCGAACAGGTGCGGCACCCTGCCGTCGTAGGCCATGTGCTCGTAAACGTCGTCCGAAAGCACCCAGATTCCGGCTTCGACAAGCACCCGGGCGAGTTCGGCAAGCTGGCTCGCGTTATAGACGGCACCGGTCGGATTCGAAGGCGAGTTAAGGATAATGCCGCGCGTGTTCGGGGTGAGCGCCGCCTTGAGCGCCGCGGGTGTGAGCAGGAAACCTTCGTTCTCCGGGCAGTCTATGTATTTCGGCTCGGCGCCGCTCAGTTTCACCATCGCGGTGAAGCTCACCCACGCCGGCGTGGGGATCAGCACTTCGTCGCCTTCGTCGAACAGAGTCCCGATAAGATTGGCTTCGGACTGTTTGCCGCCGGCCGAGGCGAGGATCTCATTCAGCTCGTAATCGAGATTGTTGTCGCGCTTGAGCTTCAGGCGAATCGCTTCCTTCAGGTCGCGCACGCCGCCAACGGGCGTATATTTGGTTTTGCCCGCGGCCAGCGCCTTGCGCGCCGCCTCCTTGATTCGCTCGGGCGTGTCGAAATCGGGCTCGCCCGCGGCAAGCGATACAACGTCGATACCCGCAGCCCTCATCTCGGTGGCACGGGCGTCGG
>JBJKQX010000012.1:0-2678 GCA_046704965.1 Binataceae bacterium (SeqCode) | reverse complement strand
GCTCCGGGTCCCAGGGCGCTACCACCACCGTTGCGCCCATCAGGAAAAAGCCGAACGGCGCGGTGCCCCCGCCCCCGTGGAACAGAGGGATGGTGAAAAGCGCGACTTCGTCGTGTTGAGTGCGCAGTTCTATCGCACCTATCACGGCGCTTGCGGCCAGGTTGCGATGGGTTATCATGGCGCCCTTGGGCCGTCCCGTGGTGCCGCTGGTGTAGAAGATGAAGGCGAGAGCGCTTTCCTTGAGAGCGACCGCCGGAGGGTCCGCCGACACCGCCTTCAGCACGACGTCGAAGTCCAACGCTCGGCGAGTGCCGTCAGTTATGCTGATCCAGTTCCTGACGGTTTCAAAGTCGCCTCGCACCGGGGCAAGCAGGTCCAGGTAATCGTCGGTCGTGATGAGCGTGCTCGACGCCGAGTGGTTTGAGATAAATGCAATCTCGGGCGGGCTGAGCCGAAAGTTGATCGGAACCACCACGGCGCCAGCCTTGAGAATCCCGAACGTTGCGATTTCGTATTGGCGACGGTTCTGCATCAAGAGCGCCACACGATCGTCTGTCGCGCATCCGAGCGCTCGCAATGCGTTGCCGAGCCGATTGGCAGCCTCGTCCAACTCGCGATAAGAGAGCCGCGCCGCGGGAGAAATCAGCGCCGGCTTGCCGGGGTAAAGCCGGGCGCTGCGCGCCAGAATGTCTCCCACGAGCATGATGCTGTCTAGTCCGTTGGCCGCCAAGAGCCGACGCCGCCCTGACGGGCCGCCGGCTTGGCGGGAATTGGGTTGCCTGCGGCAAAGCCTACGGAAGCGTTACTTCCGCTTTGCTCGCGGCAACCGTCTCGCCCCGTTGGTTGACCGAGGTCAGAGCGAGAACCGCGAAGGCCGGCTGCTTGCCCGAGTAATGAATTTCGATAACCTCGCCGGTCGAAGTCACGGTGTCGCCGGGAAGGACCGGTCGGGTGAATTTCGACTCCATCGCGCGCAGATGCCCGCCGACTGGATAGATCCAATCGGTCACCATCGAGGCCTGAAACGTCATGGTCATCTTGCCGTGGGCGACCGTTGATGTAACCCCGAATACCTTCGCTCGCTCTGCCCATTCGACGTTGGTATGCACCGGGTTGTAGTCGAGCGACGCGACTGCCATGAGATCGAAATCGTCCTGGGACACAGTGCGTTGATGCTCGGGCAGCCGTGTGCCGATCTTCAGTTCTGCAAGCCGTGGACTTTCGCTCATCAGTTTTCTCCCAACTACCGATTCAGTGTGCGAGCGTGGGCTAGCCGGCGCACGCTTGTCCATGGCGCGATTCATGCCTGCGCAAAGTGGCGAATGTCCTCGCGCGTGCGAGGAAGGATCAAGGTGGCCCACCATGTAGCTTTCTTCACGTTGCGCTGGTCGAAGAAATTCAACTCGTTCGTGACGTAGCAGTGTCGCCTGCGAATCCACTTGTCCTGGATTTTCTGCTTCATCGTAATCGTGTCGCCGACGTGCAGCGGTTCGTACCATACGATGCGCTGGCCGGGATTCTTCGCTCCCGGTGTGCGCAGCCAGTTGCCGCGTCCCTTGCCGATGCACCAAAAAGCGATTTCGACCAGAAAAATCGGATGGGGGATGATCTCGCCATAGGGCGAAGCCTTGGCGGCCTGCTCATCGTGGAACAGCGGGTTTGAGTCCAGCGCCGCCTCGGCGAACATCAGGAGGTCGCCTTTGGTGACCTCGAAGGTCCGTTCGGAGTCGTGCTCTTCGCCGATCACGACTTCGTCCCAGCACTCGAGCTTGTCCGTGTCCTTGAGGAAGTCGTAATCGAACTGCTTCTGCTTCTCGGTCCGTAACAAACGCTCCAGTCTGTCAACTGCCATTGTGGCCTCCTGTGCGCGTCAGACGCCCGCCCGAAGCTCCGCTCCCGCCGCTCAGTCGACCGCCCCTCGCACCTAATTGCACTTTAGCTGAACCCGTGGCGACTGTAGCTCAAAAGCGTTGAAGTAGCGTATCGATCTCACGAGAACATCGCGCAATGCCTATCGCAAGAACTGCGCCGCGCGGAGATTGAAGGACGCATTCGACATGGGGGTAAGGTTGCGATCATAACCGACAGAGGCACTGGCATCGGCGCCGCGATCCTTCTGGACGGTCGACGTTTTGGTCGACGATCACGGCGCTAGCATCGTCGTTCCAAGTCTCGACCTGTGGCCCAATGGATGGCGGGCGGCCGTATGGAGCAACCTCGACGCGACGTTTTGCGCCGCGCGCCAGTTAATAAGTCAGAAGACTTCGGGCTCGATTATCAACTTCTCGACCTTCCCTTCCACCAACGGCGATGCGATGGTCAGTGCGTACTCCGCGGACAAGGCGCATCGGAGAACGGGGCTACAGCCAGTCCGGCGCAATCACCCGTATCGCACTAGATCGCTTCCGTCTGAAGCAAAGCGTCAAAGTTGACTTATTTGTCCCCTTATGCGCCATGTGGCTCCGCAGGAGACATCGACCGTCCGCGTTTACAGCTTTCGCATATTAAAGGTCAGGCGACTTTCCGGGCGCCGTGCCGAGTCTGAAGATCGGTGACCCCCCCTCGAGAGTCTCATGTCGGATTTGCAGGGTAGCCGAGGCACATCGAATGTTAACTGGGGCAGCGGTCTGAACAGTGCATTAGTAAACTACATATTAGAACTATGAACTATTAGATCG
>JBJKQX010000011.1:0-2651 GCA_046704965.1 Binataceae bacterium (SeqCode) | reverse complement strand
TGTCAAAGGCGCTGGCGCAGGATGACGCCGCGGGCTCCAGCCTCGAATGCGAGCTGGCCTGAGGGCGCGTTGCTAAACTACGTGGTCCGGCGCGAGCACGCAGGGATGGAGCGCGTCACCGGTCTCGACTTGAATCGTCGCGTGGCCGATGCCGAAGCGATCGCGCAACTCGTCCGCGAGCTGCGCGATGAAGCGGTCGTTCGGATGTCCGGCGGGCATGTCCAGGTGCACGGTCAGCGCGGTCTCGGTCGTGCTCATGCCCCAGATGTGCAAATCGTGGAATTCGGCCACGCCGCCCAATCCGGAGAGGTATTCCCGGATCTGCCCGGTGTCGATACGCGGCGGAACCGCCTGCAGTGCGAGATTCGCCGAATCGCGCAGCAGTCCCCAGGTGCCCCCGACGATGACCGCCGCGATCACCAGGCTCATCGCAGGATCGAGCCAGACCCAGCCGGTATAGACGATCGCGATCGCGGCGAGTACTACGCCGAGTGAGACCGCCGCGTCGGCCGCCATGTGCAAAAACGCGCCCTTCACATTCAGGTCGTGTTCTCGGTCGCGCAGGAACAGCAGCGCCGTGACGGTGTTGACCACGATGCCGCACAGCGCCACCCAGATTACGGTCGTGGTAGCGACCGGAAGCGGGCTCAACAGGCGCTGTACCGCTTCCACGGCGATTCCGCCGACCACCAGCATCAGCAGCATCGCGTTGAACAGCGCCGCGAGAATGGACGAGCTGCCCAGGCCGTAGGTGAAGCGCCGCGACGGCACGCGCCGGCCGAGGATGGTGGCGCCCCAGGCGAGCGCGAGCGCCAGTACGTCGCTCAGGTTATGGCCCGCGTCGGCAAGCAGCGCCATCGAATGCGCAAGCACGCCGTACGCCGACTCGATCGCGACGAAGCCGAGATTGAGCACGATGCCTATGGCAAAGGCGCGATCATGCCCCTGACGCCCGGGCGAAGGTCGGTGATCGTGCTGATGTGCCATTTTCTGGGTCGCCGCGAAGTCTCCGGAAGCAGGGAAATTGTAACCCGGTTTATCCGACCGGACGCCAGCACCACGACAGATCAATCTGAAGCCGGATTGCCTCGTAGTTGCAGGAGCGCGCTTGCTCGCGAATGATGGAGTTCGTGAGCAAGCCCGTTCCCACCGATAATAAGTTCAATGGACACTATTGAAATTCGTCTAAATACATGACGCCGAATCCCTCATCCTCTGATCCTTCTCCCAGAGTGAGAAGGAAGTTTCCAGACGAAAATGGGTTGTCACCCATTTTCGCGAACCTCACTAGGACGATAACGTCCGGCCCGACTCCAGCAGCTTTCCGAATTCGTGCGCCGGCATCGGTTTGCCGAACAGATAGCCCTGCATTTCGTCGCATTGATTCCTGCGCAGGAAAGCGAGCTGCTCCGCCGTCTCCACGCCTTCGGCGATTACGCGCAGATCCATCGTGTGCCCTAGGGTAACCACCGCCTGTGCAATCGCGGCATCGTCGGCATTGGCGGGGATGTCGCGCACGAACGACTGGTCGATCTTGAGGCGATCGACGGGGAAGCGCTTGAGGTAGTTCAGGCTCGAGTAGCCGGTACCGAAATCGTCCACCGACAACGCGACGCCCATATCCCGGAACGCCTATAGAGCGGCGATCACGTTGTGCGCGTCGTGCATGATCGCGCTCTCGGTGACCTCGAGCTCGAGATACTTCGGGTCGAGCCCGGTCTCGGCGAGGATCTTTTTGACCGAATTCACCAGGTTCCTTTCCCGGAATTGCCGCGCCGAGATGTTCACCCCCACGGTGACGGCCGGCAGGCCGGCGTTCTGCCAGGCCTTGTTCTGCAGGCACGCCGTTCGCAGCACCCATTCCCCGATCGGCACGATCAGGCCTGTTTCCTCCGCCAGCGGAATGAACGTCGCCGGGCTGACCATCCCCAATTCGGACTGTTTCCAGCGCAACAGCGCCTCGCAGCCGAAAACGAGATTGCTGCGCAGATCCACCTGCGGCTGGAAATGAAGCAAGAGTTCGCCGCGCTCCAGCGCGCGGCGCAGCTTGCTTTCCAGCGCCAGCCGCTCGCTTACCCTGGTCTGCAATTCGGCAGTATAGAGTTGATATGCATTGCGCCCGGATTCCTTGGCCCGGTACATTGCGAGTTCGGCGTATTTCAACAGCGATTCCGGGTCGTCCGCATCCTGCGGGTAAAGCGCGACGCCGACGCTGGCGGTGACGAACACATCCCTGCCGTCGATTGCGAACGGCTGCGAAAACGATTCCACGATCCGCTGCAGTTCACCCGCGACCGACTGGGGCGATTTGTGATCGGAAAGCACCAGCACGAACTGGTCGCCGCCGATCCGTCCCACCGTGTCCATTGCGCGCAGCGACGATTCGAGGCGCGCCGCCACTGCGCGCAACAACTTGTCGCCGGTGCTGTGCCCGAGGCTGTCGTTCACGACCTTGAAATTGTCCAGGTCGAGAAAGGCGACCGCCGCGAAATTGCCGAAACACTGCGTGCGCGCGCAGGCAAGGTCGATGCGATCCCACAGCAGATTGCGGTTCGGCAGGCCGGTAAGGGAATCGTGGTTCGCCTGTCGTGCCAACTCATCCTGGTGCGCTTTCGCAGCGGTGATGTCGCTGTGTACGCCGATGTAGTGCG
>JBJKQX010000010.1:0-5707 GCA_046704965.1 Binataceae bacterium (SeqCode) | reverse complement strand
GCTACCTGTCGACCTCAACTGGGGACGGTTGGAACTCGAAGCCTCGACCTACGACGGCAAATGGCAGAACAATCTATGGCTCTACACCTGGGGAGTCGGATTTGCCTATCGTGAAGGACCGTTCCGTACCCGTGGTGAATGGGTTTCTGCCTATCGCGACATGCCGAGCGCGGCTTCGCTGGGTGGTTCCTATCCCGGTTGCTGCGGGAACGACAATCGACAAGGATGGTATGTGCAGGCTGGGTTCATGCTGAACGGCATTCCCCATCCGAACCTGGGCATACTTGAGAAGTATTTCGACCAGACCGAACTTCTCGTGCGTTACTCGGGCGTGAATCAGAGAGCGATCGTGGCCGAGGACATCTCTACCGATCCCGGATTCGGTTTCAGCGGTTCGCCCGGGATTTTCGCCCCGCACGCACGCGAAGTTGCCTTGGGTGTCGATTACTGGATCGATCCGTCCATCGTCTGGCAGACCGAGGTTGACTGGGAACTGCCGCAGGCGGGTGGAACCCTGTACACGTTCGGCAATAACGACACTCCGACGGCGAGTCCGATGGGAGCGACGCCTAACGACCAGGCGATCCTGACCCAATTCGCCTACGGCTTCTGACGCGGGTGCGCGAGGAGAGGAGGAAAACCATCGATGAAGAAAATCGTACTAGTCCTCGCACTGGTTGTTCCCATGCTCTTCTGCGGCATGACCTTTCAGGCTTCTGCCGCTCAGAACATGACCCAGGCCGAGAAAATACAGATGTATCTCAAAGGCGCCAAACTGTGGCCCATTTACTGTAACCATTGCCATAACGCGCGGCCTCCCGGTGAGTTCGCTCCGTACCAGTGGAACATGATCATGATGCACATGCGTACGCAGGCGAATCTGCCCGCGGATGACGCGGAGGCGATCCTGATGTTTCTGAAAGGAGAACACTGAGCCACGCCAGCGTCTTCCAAGGACGCACTTGAGATCGCCGGAACGGCGCGACCCTTTGGGGCGCGCCGTTCTCTTTTCCGGAGCGTCGTTTCGAACAATCGAAAGCCGGACGGCCCGCGGGACAGCAGCGGAACGCCACGAACGAGACCCAGCCGTACGAAAGTCCTAGCCACGCCCGCCGAGCGTGAAAACCATCGGGATGTCCACGACCACGCTCACCGGCCTTCCCTGCGCGTCACGTGCCGGGCTGAATCGCCATTGCCGGACAGCCAGGATAGCGGCTTGGTCGAGAAGTTTGACCGAGCGAAGCACCCGAACGCTTCTGATGCTGCCGTCACGCCCCAGCACGATCTCCAGCACCACACGTCCAGTCACACCCTGAAGCCGCGCTTTCAGCGGATACTGTGGAAGCACTTTCCTGAGAACGCGAGGTGGATGCGCCACCGTCCTTGCCGGAACCGGAACGGCGGCGGGAGCCGGCAGACTCGCCCGGGCTGAAGCGGTCACACTCGGCGTGGACACCTCCATCGGGGTTTGCTCGCTGGCTGGTATCGAAACATGGCTTCCGGACGGAGGCTTCCTCGGATGCGCGACGGGACGCCTTCTTGTGATTCTTTTCGGTCGGTGAGTCGGTCGTGGCGTGGGAATCGGATGCGGCGCCGCGACGACGTGATTTTTCGGGCGGGGTTTCAAGGGACTCTGAGTTGGCGTGGGCGCCGGCATCGAGGTCTGACCGGGCGTCACTCGCGAAGCGAGCAGCGTAACCCGGATGGGCGTGGACTGCGCGCGCCTGATTGTAGGTCCAATCAGCAAAATCACGCCGACGATAAGTATCGCGTGCACGCATACCGAGAGTGCCACCGCGCATGCGCCGCGAGCAAACCCTCGTCGCTGGCGTTCATCGGTCAATCCGTCCGTACCTTCGCGAACGAAGGAACTCTGCTCGTCGCGTTGGGGCGTCACACAAGCCTCGATCGTGAGCCGTCAGTCTACCCCTGCCTGTCAGGATTCAAAGACCGCTCACCAAGGCATCGGAGGCGCACGAGCCGCGAATTTCGAATCGGAAGGCGAGGACCCGGCGCAGGCGCGCCCGCAGGACGACGGCCTAAAGATGCCACGACACACCGCCGTAAAAGCTGCGTCCGTCGCCCGGATCGAAGAAGCGTTGATTGGCTTCATCGGGCGCAATCGTGGCCGCCCATGAGGTGTCGGTCAGATTGCGCGCATCGAAGAAGAAGCGGCAATGCCACGGCGAATAGTTGTAGCCGAGCCTGACGCCTACCAGTGTATAGGCCGGCGCGAACACGGTGTTGGGGCTGTTCACCGCCCATCCGTCGGGCACCGCATATACGTACGGCTGCACCCAGTATCCCGCCTTGTTCGAGTACGTTACCTGCGCATTGATCCGATTCTCTGGCGCCAGTCCCGGTATCTGGTTGTCGCCATACGAAGGATTTCCGACGAATCGGAAATGCGACCATGTATAGGCGAGTTGACCCGAGAGGTGGTCGGACGCCGCGCCGATTCCGAGCCTGCGCGAAATGTCGCGCATCAGTATCGCGCCGATGCCGAATTCGATTCCCACGTGCCGGGTGCGCGGCACGTTTATATAGCTGGGAATCGTGAACTTCGCGCCCGGATAGGGCAGCTTGTTGAAGTTCAGAATCTCGTTGTGAATCTCATAGTCGTAGGCCGCGAAATTCCATCGCAGACGACCGCGCCACCGTCCGCGCGCACCCGTCTCGAACTGCCATCCGCGCTCGGCCCTAAGATCGCTCACGCTGCGATTGTTGTTGAGCGCTTCCTCCTCTTTGAGGATCGGCGGTTGGTAGGCGCGGCTGATATTTCCGAAAAGCTGTGCATGGGCCATGAGCCGGTAGAGAAATCCGACCTTGGGCGACAGGCCCGACACGAAATCGGCCACTCCCGTAGGAGCAAAATCCTTTGGCGATGAGAATCCTGATACCGAGCGCCTCGAATAATCGACTCGTCCGCCAATCACCAGCGTGAGCCTGTGCGTCAGGTCGAAGTCGTCCTCGGCGTACCATCCGAGCGACAGCGCCCTGTCCCACTGATCACGCAGCTTGGTGCCCTTGCTTCCGTTCTCGTTGACCCAGTTGAGGTCTTTCCACATCGTGCCGCCGTACTGCATACCCGCGGTGATACGATTTGCGTGGCCGAGAACCGGCATCAGGTTCACGTAGCGCACTTCGCCGCTCCAGGCGTACGTGCTCCCCTCGACAATCGCGAAAGGCAGCGGATTGTTATATCCGTGCCAGTAGAACTGCGCGAAACCCTCGATCATCTGATCCTCGCCGATGGGTTTCGAAACGGTCATCGACGAGCGCACGTAATTGAAGCTGCGCTTTGCTTGCGCGCTCACATAACTTGGGTCCGCCAGCGTGGGATTGTCGATCAGTTCGCTGCGCGTCAGTTCGCCGGGCAGGTCTTCGCTGTCATTCAGATAGCTCAGGTCCAGACGTGCTGTCACAACGCTCGGGTTCGTATATCCGAGACTCGCAACCAGACGCCTCTGCGCCTGGATATCATGCTCGCGGTAACCGCCCAGCTCCGTATCACTGAGTCCCAGGTAAGAATCCCAACGTCCGGACACGTGCCCCAGGCCCACATAGTTTTTCATGAATCCGTAGGAACCGAAGGTCGAGCGCACTTCAATCGGAGGGACGTCGTATCCCGTCTTGGTTATCAGGTTGATCGCCCCGCCCATCGTATCGCCGCCGAAACGAAGCGCACTCGCGCCCTTATAGATCTCGATACGTCGCAGGAAGTCGGGATCGATCGGCTGAATTACAGCCAGTCCGTCGGCCTGATTGAGCGAAAAGCCGTTCTCCAGGACGTTGATGCCCCACACGTCATATCTGCTCTCCAGGCCCGAGCCACGAATCGAAATCTGATCGTCTTCGATTGCGCCGCGCCGCGCGCCGATACTCACTCCGGGCACCATCTGCAACACGTCGCTCAGGCTGGCGGTCCGATGCCTGCTGATGGAAGACTGATCCACCTGCGCGACCGCACCGGGAGTGCGTTCCAGCTGACGCCGAGCTTTGGGGTTGCTCGTCAGCCACGAAGGTTCCACTCGCGGTGCGCGCACGACAACCGGTGCAAGCGTGATTTTGTTGCGATGTTTCCCGTTCTCGCTGTTGGGTTCGTTCTCCGGCGCTGCCGAAGCAAGCCGTACGGCGGAGGGCTTTTCCGCACATCCGGCTTTGGAAGAAGTTTTAACTCCCGGGCGCGACGGATTGCACGGCCCGGCATAAGCGGACCCCGCCGCCATCACGACAAACAGCAACGCGATCAGGCAGGAGCGCGCACTTCTCATTCCCCGTCTCCTCGGCGTGACCAACCATCGAAGCCTGTTCCCCGAAAACAGCGCGTCAACGGCCTGCCCCTTTGTAATCAGACTAAGGTCGTAATTTGGGACAATACGCTATTGCTGATGCACTTGACCAACTAAAATCTGAGTTGACCCCGCGCGCGGACAGGCGCAATGATTTTATGACCTCGCCGCTTGGGGCCCGTGGCAGGAATCGCTCATCAGGGCGAAGGCCGGCCGGCGACCGGCGAAACAAAGATTGCTCGACCCATGAGATACGAACAATACGCCAAAGATCTGGCCACCGTTGTCGGACTCGCGATTATTTCACTGGCGGTCGGAATACTCGTGAATCGTTTTCGTGCGACTCCGTTGCCGTTGCTCTATCAGTCCCCGCAACAACGCATGGAGGCCCAGCTCGAGCAGCTCATTCATAGGCCGCCGTTCAAGGTCTCCGACGCGGACTTCATAGGGCTCGCCCGCTTCCGTGAAATCGTCACGCAAAAGAAAGCGGTGATAATCGACGCCCGCGAGTAACCCTTCTATACCGACGGACATGTACCCGGCGCCATCAACCTGTGCCGCGCAAAGTTCGCCGCGGACTACCGGCGGCTCGGTCCCACACTCAAGCGCGACCGCGGGAAACTGATCGTGGTCTATTGCTCGGGCGGCGCATGTCATGACAGCAAAAAGGTTGCGAGTGCGTTGCTCAGCCTGGGTTTTCCCCGGGTCGAGGTCTTCACGGGCGGATGGGAAGACTGGAGCAAGGCAGGACTACCGGTGAGTCACGGATGAAGAACTGGATTGATCCGTCTGTTCCGCTCTACCGATGGGTTGAGCTTGCGATTCGGCTCGTGGTCGGCGGCCTGTTCATCTACGCGGGCGCGGTCAAGATAGGCGCGCCGATGAATCTGGCCGACTCGGTCGCGGCCTTCAAAATCCTTCCGCACGTGCTGATCATGCCGCTCGCAATGGCTCTGCCGCCGTTCGAGATTATTGCGGGAGCACTTCTCGTCGCGGGCTACCGCCAGGGCGCGCTTGCTATCGCTGCCGTCACCACCGTCTTTATCGCCGCTTTCATATCCACGCTCGCGCGCGGGATGACGGTGGATTGTGGATGCTTCGGCGGCGTGGGCTCCGCCACGGTCGCGACCAACTCACTCGATTTGGTGCGCGACATCGTTTTCGTAATTGCCGTGATGATCGTGTATGTGGGCCGCTCGCACGCGGCGCAAACCAACGCCGGCAACTCCTGATCGATTCCCGACCAACGGGACTCGTCGTGCGCGATTGCGGGCGGCATCGCGAAGAACGCGGCATCACGCGAGTTCGCGGCGCATCCATTGCCGCGTCAGGTTGTGCGCGACCGCGAGCAGCGTCGGTCCGATGAATATCCCTAGAAACCCGAATGCGACCATACCCCCGATAACGCCGAGAAG
>JBJKQX010000009.1:0-17786 GCA_046704965.1 Binataceae bacterium (SeqCode) | reverse complement strand
CGGTTGCGACGGGACTTTTGGTGAAAGCGAGCGCGATTCCGGTGGCAAGCTCGACGCGTGAAGGCTCCTGCGCGGCAACGGCCAGAACCAGATACGGGTCGTGTTGAGTCTCGACCGCAAGCGCCGTGTCGTAACCGAGCGCTTCGGTCTCGCGCACCTGATCGCGCAGGGTTGTCCACGTGGGCTCGGGACGCTTTCCGCCCTGCTGCATTTCGGGCGTGTAGGGAGCGCCGAGGTTCAGTAGCCGTTCAATTTTGATTTGCGCCATGGCCGGGTTATTGCCCCGCGTCGGCGCGATGTCAAGCGTGGGCGGCGGCGATGGCCTCGGCCACCGTGAAGCGGCCCTCGTAAAGCGCGCGTCCGATTATGACGCCCACCACGCCCGTAGAGAAAAGTGGGGCAAGCCGGCGTACGTCATCGAGCGTCGCGACCCCTCCCGAGGCAATCACTGGAAGTCCGAAGCTCTTTGCGGTCCGCGCGGCGGATTCGACGTTGGCACCCGCCTCGGTGCCGTCGCGGGAGATGTCGGTCACGATCAACGCAGCGACCCCTGCGTCGCGGAAACGTCTGGACGCCTGTTCGACAGTAAGCGCGCTGGTTTCGACCCATCCCTTGATCGCGAGTTTGCCGTCGCGAAGGTCGAGCGAGCCGAAGACCCGTCCCTCAAAGGTTTTGCGGGCTTCAATCAACAGTTCAGGATTCAGAAACGCCGCCGAGCCGATCGAGACGCGGTCCGCGCCCGCCTCGAAAACCGCCGCGATAGACTCCATCGTGCGCAATCCGCCGCTGACGTCGAGCGTGCACGCAGGCGCGGCGGCGCGAATTTTACGCACCGCATCAAGATTTCGCGGTTCGCCCGCGACCGCGCCGTCGAGATCGACCACGTGGATCATCCGCGCGCCGTCGTTTGCGAATCCCTGCGCGACCGCCGACGGGTCGGAACCGTACACGGTCGCACGGTCCATCGCGCCGCGAAAAAGACGCACCACCTGACCGCCTTTCAGATCGATGGCGGGAATTATAGTGAAAGATTCAAACACGGCTGATACCGGCTTATGCTGCGTAACCCGAGACCGCGACGCTCACTCCGAGAGCGTGCCCTTGGTCGAAAGCGCACCCGTTACGCGAGGTTCGCGCGAGGTCGCATGATCCATCGCGCGCGCCAACGCCTTGAACGTCGCCTCGATAATATGGTGCGGATTTCGACCGGCGCGAAGGTTGAGGTGAAGGTTCATGCCGACGTTGTCGGCGAGCGCTTTCATGAAGTCCTGCACCAGTTCGGTCTGGAAACTCCCCACTCGCTCCTGCGCTATTGGAACGTCGTAAGCCAGGTAGGAACGCCCGCTGATATCGATCACCACCGAGCACAGGGCCTCGTCGAGTGGGACGGTCGCTTCTCCGAAGCGCCGAATTCCCGATCGATCGCCCAACGCCTGAGCGAACGCCCTGCCGAGCACTATTCCGACATCCTCGACGGTGTGATGCTCGTCGATATGGATGTCGCCTTTGGCCTGGATTTCGAGATCGAAGAATCCGTGGCGGGCGAAACTATCGAGCATGTGGTCGAGGAACGGAACGCCGGTCGAGACGCTCGCCTTGCCGGTACCGTCCAATGCGAGCGTCGTCGTGATGCTGGTTTCACGTGTCTCGCGATTGATCGTCGCAGCACGCGACGCGCCCTCCGTGCCGCCGGGAATCTTCGCCCTGTCACGCATCGCCGCAATCCGTTTCTTGTCCGTATGTTTTGTCGCCATCGCTAACCTTTGCGTCGGCGCGATTCGCGTGCTTCCATCGCCCGCGCATGCCCCTCGAATCCCTCCATGCGTGCCAGCCGCGCAACCGCCGGCCCAAGCTTCCTGACGGCCCGACTCGAGCCTTGGATTATACTGGTTCGCTTCAGAAAATCGTACGCACCGAGTGGCGAAGAAAACCGGGCCGAGCCTCCTGTAGGCAACACGTGATTCGGGCCGGCGAGATAGTCGCCGAATGCCGCAGGACTCATCCCACCAAGAAACACGGCGCCAGCGGCTTTGACGCGCCGAGCCCATCGCGCGGCATCTTTTACTTCGAGTTCAAGATGCTCGGGCGCGATACGGTTAGCGAGTTCGAAAGCCTCTTCGAGATCCTTTGCCACGATAAGCCCGCCGTGGCGCGCCAGCACTTCTTTCACCGAGTTGGCACGGGGCAAATCCTTGAGCGCAACAGCCAGTTCACCCGCGACCTTGTGCGCAAGCCGCACGGACGGCGTAACCATCACCGCGGCTTCGTCGCCGGAACCGTGCTCGGCCTGCGCAATCAGGTCTGCCGCGACCCAGTCCGCACGTGCTGAATCGTCGGCTATGACCATGACCTCGCTGGGGCCGGCTATCTTGTCGATATCGACCACGCCATAGACCATCCGTTTCGCGGCTTGCACCCACGCGTTGCCGGGACCGACGATTTTGTCCACCGGGCGAATTGTCGCGGTGCCATACGCGAGCGCTGCCACGGCCTGCGCGCCGCCCACGCGGTAAACTTCGTCCACTCCGGCAATAGCAGCCGCCGCCATCAAGGCGGGCCGGTCGCCCTGCTCGGAAGGCGGCGAGACCATCGCGATTTCGCGCACACCGGCAACCTTTGCCGGAATCGCGTTCATCAGCACGCTCGACGGATACGCACCCATCCCGCCCGGCACGTAAATCCCAACGCGCTCAAGCGGATTCACTGTCTGTCCGAGGCGCACGCCCAACTCGTCGCGATAGGTGAAGGGTTTTTCAACCGTGCGCCGATGGAACGCCGTGATTCGGCGCGCGGCAAGCTCAAGCGCCCGCCGCTCTTCGCGATCGAGCCCGGCGAGCGAGCGCTGAAGTTCTTCACGGGTGACGCGAAGAGCCTTGGGAGCGAGCTTCACACGGTCGAAACGGCGCGTGTATTCGAGCAGCGCGCGATCACCCCGTCGCCGCACCTGCGCAATTATGTCCGCGACCGCGGCGTCCAGCTTCGCGCCGTCCGATCCGTCGCGCCGCGCTTCCATCGAGTCGAGGAAACGCCTGAACGCCGGGGTTCCGGTTTTTATAATCAGCGGCTTCATCGCCCTGCTACTCGTTCACCCGCTCGATACGCGCGCCGAGCGACGCGAGCTTTTTGTCCAGCGCCTCGTATCCACGGTCGAGATGGTACACGCGACTGATTTCAGTGGTGTTGTCGGCCACGAGTCCGGCCAGTATCAGACTCATGCTGGCCCGCAGATCGGTCGCCATCACGGGGGCGCCCTGCAGGCGCGCAACGCCGCGAATCACAGCCGTGGGACCTTTCATCGCGATGTCGGCTCCCATTCTGCTGAGTTCAAGCGCATGCATGAAGCGGTTCTCGAAAATTGTTTCGGTCACTACCGATGTTCCCGTTGCCTGCGTAAGCAGGGCCATCATCTGCGCCTGAAGGTCGGTCGGAAAACCGGGGTACGGAAGAGTTCGAAGTTCGACTGGACGAAGTTCTCCGGTGCCGCGCACCCTGACGCCGTCGGCATCGGCGACGACCGACACTCCGATCTCGTCAAGCTTGGTCATGACCGCTTCGAGCTCCTCGACCGGCGCGTTGCGAATCGTGACGTCGCCTCCGGTTATCGCCGCAGCGACCGCGAGCGAACCCGCCTCGATACGGTCGGGGATTATCGAATGCTCGGTGCCGTGCAGACGCTCGACACCTTCTATTTCAATCACGTGCGTGCCGGCGCCCTCTATCTTTGCTCCCATCGAGGCGAGGAATTTTGCAAGGTCCTGAACCTCGGGTTCGCGCGCCGCATTCTCTATCTGGGTCCGGCCACGGGCCATCACCGCAGCCATCATGAGGTTCTCCGTTGCGCCGACCGAAGGCGCCTCGAGCCAGATTCTCGCGCCTGAAAGCCGCTCCGCATGGGCCTCGACGTAGCCGTGTTTCAGATGCACCCGCGCGCCGAGCGATCGGACGCCGGTGATATGAAGATTGACGGGGCGAGCCCCGATAGCGCATCCGCCGGGAGTCGAAACTCGTGCCCGACCGGCGCGCGCGAGAAGCGGGCCGAGCACCAGAAACGACGCGCGCATGGTTTTGACCATGTCGTAGGGCGCTTCATGACCCGTGACCCGGGCAGCACACAACGTGAGTTCGTGCTCGCCGGTCCATTGGCTTTCAACACCGAAGCCTTTGAGCAGCGCGAGCGATGTCGCCACGTCGCGAAGGCGTGGCACATTTCTAAGCCGGACAGGTTCTTCAGTCAGCAGCGAACCAATCAGGATAGGCAGCGTCGCATTCTTGCTTCCGCTGACCGCAACCGTGCCGCCGAGCTTCACACCACCCCTGATGACCATCTTGTCCATCGCCTTTTCCGCCACTAAGCCCGGGCACGAACAACGCGCTCGACTCCACTGAGGTCATTCAGATGCGTAACCTGA
Organism: Binataceae bacterium (SeqCode); assembly: GCA_046704965.1. Lineage (GTDB taxonomy): Bacteria > Desulfobacterota > Binatia > Binatales > Binataceae > DTIX01. The sequence continues at coordinate 13,377 of JBJKQX010000009.1, read as the reverse complement.
TGAAGTCCGGCACGCCGAAAGATTTCCGTCACCTGCGCCGCCTGCCCCGCTCCAACTTCCACCATCACCACCCCGTTTGTCGCAAGCCGATTCGCCGCCCCGTCCGCGATGCGCCTGTAGAAATCGAGACCGTCTTCGCCGCCTTCAAGTGCCAGGCGAGGTTCGAACCGGGCGATTTCAGGCGCCAGCTCATCGATAACCTGATTCTGTATATACGGCGGATTCGACACGACCAAATCGAACCGCTGCATACCCGGCGGGAAGAGGTCGGCTTCGACGAACCGGATTCGGTCGGCGCATCGATGAATCGTCGCGTTGCGGCGCGCGACCGAAAGCGCCTCGTTCGATACGTCGGTCGCGACGATGCGAGTGAGATGCGGTGCGTAGACGGCAAGCGCGACCGCTATTGCTCCTGAGCCCGTTCCGATGTCGAGGACGGCGGGACAATCGAGCCCAGGCAGCACTTCAAGTGTCGCTTGAAGAAGAGTTTCGGTCTCGGGGCGTGGCATCAGCACCGCCGGGCTGACTTCAAAGTCGAGCGAAAGGAATTCCTTGCGGCCCACGATATAGGCAAACGGTTCGCGCCGTTCCCGCCGCGCCAACATCGCGGCGAACCTGCTACACTCGACGGCGGTCAAAGGTGCACGGCGCACCAGAAGTCCGGCGCGCGCGAGGCCGCACGCCTCGGCCACCAGAAGCTCGGCGTCGAGGCGCGGGTTCTCGACACCGGCGCGGGTCAGACGCGCGACCGCTCCCGTGATCGTCTCTGCCAGAGACTGATGCTCTGCTTGAAATTCGGCGCGTTCCATCGCTCGCCGCCTCAGGTGCTGAGCGTCTCGTCTTGAGTCGCCAGGGCGTCGATTAGAGGATCGATTTGGCCGTCGAGAACCTGATCTATTTGATGGAGCGTCAGGTTGATGCGATGGTCGGTGACGCGCGACTGAGGAAAATTGTAGGTGCGGATCCGTTCGGAGCGGTCGCCCGTGCCGACCATCGAGCGCCGCGTCGCGGCGATTTTAGCGTCCTGTTCCTGACGCGCCTGGTCCAGGAGTCGAGCGCGCAAAATTTTGAGCGCCCGTGCCTTGTTCTTGTGCTGCGATTTTTCGTCGCGACAGACAATCACGATGCCGCTGGGCAGATGCGTGATACGCACCGCAGAATCCGTCGTATTGACGCTCTGTCCTCCGGGACCCGACGCGCGCATGACGTCGATCCGGAGGTCTTTCTCCTCGTTGATGCTGACCTCGACTTCGTCCGCTTCGGGCATCACGGCAACCGTGACCGCCGAAGTATGGATACGTCCGGATGCCTCGGTCTCGGGTACGCGCTGGACACGATGCACGCCGCCTTCATATTTCAGACGCGAATAAGCGCCGCGACCGTTGATACTGGCGACGACTTCCTTGATTCCGCCAAGACCCGTGTCGGAAAGACTTAGCACTTCGACCTTCCATCCGTGCCGTTCGGCGTAACGCGTGTACATCCTGAACAGGTCAGCCGCAAACAGCGAAGCCTCGGCCCCTCCGGTTCCGGCACGAATTTCAAGGATTACGTTCTTTTCGTCGTTGGGATCACGCGGGACCAGAAGTTTCTTCAGGTCCAGCTCGAGCTTCTCACGGCGCTGATTAAGCGTCGGCAGCTCGGCCCGAGCCAGTTCCCGAAGATCGGCGTCGTCGCCGTCGGCGAGAGTTTTGTGCTCGTCTATCTCATCGAGCAGGTGGCGATATTCGCGCGCGCATCCGGCAATCTCGGCAAGCTGCGAGCGTTCCCGCGCCAGCGTTGTGTACTCTTTCTGATTTGCGATTACAGCGGGATCACTGAGTCGCTGTTCGAGTTCGGCAAAGCGCTCTTCGATACCCTTGATTTTGTCGAGCATTTACTCTGGGAAGCGCCCGCCGGAGACATAAAAGCGGGAGACGGCGCGCGGCGGCGCTTGTGTCTCCCTTGTGTGACCAATCCCCCGCTCACCGGGACGCTTCCTTGCGCCCCTGGTGGCGGGAGCCCATATGCTAGTTTTTGATACCGTACTTTCGATTGAAGCGTTCGATACGTCCCGCAGTATCAACCAGACGTTGCTGCCCCGTGTAAAACGGATGGCAGTTTGAGCACACTTCAACTTGAAGGTCGTTCACGGTTGCGCGTGTCTCGAAAGTGTTTCCGCACGCGCAGGTAACGACGCAGCGACGATATTGTGGATGAATTCCAGGCTTCATTTATAGAACTCGGTCTGTTCTTCTTCCCACAAAGGATACCATCCAACGCGTTGGCACACAATTAGGGCCAAAAGGAGGATAGCAACATCCGCAAGTGCTCTTTTTTCAGACCCATACGGCAAACGCAATCACGCCATCGGTCTTGCCGCAGTGCGGGGTGTCAGGCGTAATGATGCCTGCGACGAGGACTTGTCCAACGCAATCCGTTCACTCCGTCGGATGATTACGGCAGACTTGGGTGCAACCACCCGCGTTGTTTTCGTGGGGGCTCGTGTCGAAGACAAAATGCCGGAAACGGACGTTTGCTTGTCACACACATTAAATAAAGCCGAAAAACAACTGTCACAATTCGGTGCTACTAAGCTGACCAGAGGAAGATCGATCGTTCTTCGACGTTGATCTTCAAAACTTTTCAGCCACATCAAGGAGGCTAACTTGTCGCTTCTCCGAAGAACTGTTTCGGTCCGGACGCGTCGTTCGATTTTGAAGAGCGGCGTCCTCGCTCTCGCGCTTGCCGCCAGCGTCATGATCGGCGTCGGCAACAGCATGGCTGCGGGAACCATCAACATTCTCGAGACCGGATCGAGCCTGCTCTATCCGCTGTTTAATCTCTGGGTTCCGGTCTACACGCAGGCTCATCCAAACGTGAAGATAACGCCCCAGTCAACCGGCAGCGGCACCGGAATTGCCCAGTCTGTTGCGGGTATCGTGCAAATCGGCGCTTCGGACGCGTACCTGAGCGACGCGATGATGAAGAAGCATCCGGACATGCTGAACATCCCGCTCGCCATCTCGATGCAGATGGTGAACTACAATCTGCCCGGCCTGAACGGACGGCATCTCAAGCTCAGCGGACCGGTTCTGGCCAAGATCTACGAGGGCAAGATCCGTTACTGGAATGCCGCGGCGATCGAAAAAATGAACCCCGGCGTCAAGCTGCCTCACCACGAAATCATTCCAGTGCATCGGAGCGACGGCAGTGGAGATACGTTCATCTTCACCCAGTATCTCTCCTTCAGCACGCCCCATTGGGAGAAGACCGTTGGCTACGGCACAACGGTGAGCTGGCCTGCGGTCTCCGGTGAGCTGGGTGCCGAAGGAAATCCCGGCATGGTCAGCGCAATCAAAGGCAATCCTTACTCAATCGCGTACATCGGAACGAGCTATCAGAACACGATCGAAAAAGATCATCTCGGGCTCGCGATGCTGAAGAACCGTTCCGGCAATTTCGTTCTTCCCGAGGTGAAGACCGCCGGAGCCGCGGCTGCCGTAATGGTCCCGAAGACCCCGAAAGATCAGCGTATCAGCCTGATCTTCGCACCGGGTCACGAATCCTATCCGATCATCAATTACGAGTATGCGCTCGTGAAGCGTAAGCAGCCTTCGAAGGAAATGGCGGAAGCGCTACGCAAGTTCTTCACTTGGGCGATCAGCAGGGACGGTGGCAATGCGCCTCATTTCATGAAAGAAGTGCATTTCGTGCCACTTCCGGCTCCGGTCGCAAAATTGAGTGCGGCGCAGATAGCAGAGATTAAGTGATCACGTCGGATACCGCATTCGACCTCTCCAGCGCGCTCGCCGGCACCATCGGTGCCGGCGGGCGCTATCTAGTTTTCATTCTTCGCCCGTGATGGAAGATTTCTCCCGAACGATGCTCATCTTCGGTTCTCCTTGCGCCGTCTTTGCGAGATCAGGGACGTATCGATGAAGTTCCGCAAGCTGATCGGTCTACTCGCCGGGGTCGTGCCCGGAGCTCTAATACTGATCGTCCTGTTTCTCGGGATCTACGCGTGGCCGGCCGTGCGCTTGAACGGATTCCACTTTCTGGTCGACAACAGTTGGAATCTTGGAAGCTTGTATGGCAACCCGATCACCGTTCACGGTCAGGAAATTCTGCCGGGCGCCCATTACGGTATTCTGTTTCTGATTGTCGGCACACTGCTAAGCACGCTTATCGCGATCTCAATCGCCGTGCCGATCGGAGTCGGTGCCGCGATTTTTCTTGCCGAGGCCGCCCCGCCGCTGATGCGGCCGTGGCTGTCCTTCTTCGTTGAGCTTCTGGCCGCAATTCCGAGCGTGGTCTACGGTCTTTGGGGTTACGTCGTTGTGATCCCCTTCCTCGGCCATCACGTTTTCCCGTTCATGGCGAAATGGCTCGGGTTCATCCCGTTTTTCGGCGGCCCGACGGGCAGTGGATATGGGCTTCTTACCGCAGGGCTGGTGCTCACTTTGATGATCGTCCCGCTGATCACGGCAACGATGCGCGACGCGCTGGTAAACCAGCCGCAGGCGCTTCGCGAGGCTGCGGTAGCCCTTGGAGCGAGCCGTTTCGAAACCTTGTGGAACGTGCTGTTGCCCGGACTGCGCCGGGTTCTGATTGGTTCGAGTACGCTTGCTACTGGCCGTGCGCTCGGCGAGACGATGGCCGTTCTAATGATCAGCGGCAACGCATTAAACTACCTGCCGCAAAACATTTATACGCCGATTTCCACCATGGCGTCTTTCATTGTTTCGCAGCTCGACAGCGCTCTTGAGGATCCGACCGGGATGGCGATGCGTTCTCTCGCGGAAGTTGCGCTGGTGTTGTGCCTGATTTCCATCATCGTGAACAGTTTCGCCCGCGTCCTGCTCTACTACCAAGGGCGCGAGAACCTGAGGTCCGCCTGATGGCTACTACCGCTGCCGAGATTCGCGCCGAGGTTCGCACTGGCAGCATCCGGATGGACGCTGGTCGCACCCGCCGCCGTCGTTTCTACGACTTCCTTGGCTGGGGGTTATGCACGCTGGCATTTCTGGCCCTTGGCAGCGCGATGGTGTGGATTCTCGCCACTATATTCGTGCGTGGTTTCGGCGCGCTCTCTCTCAAGGTCCTCACGCACGTCACAGTGGGAACGGGTGGAGGCCTGCTCAACGCTATCGAGGGGTCCGTGCTGCTCTCCTTCGGCGGCATCCTGCTGGCGATTCCGCCGGGAATGGCGGCGGGTATCTATCTCTCTGAATATGACCGCGGACGGGCGGCTCCGCCGATCCGCTTCATGGCCGACGTGCTGGTCGGCGTGCCGTCGATCGTTATCGGTTATTTCGGTTACGTAACGATGGTGGTGGGACTCGGATGGAAGTTCTCGGTTCTGGCCGGCAGCGTGGCACTGGCCATCATATCGTTGCCCTATATCTGCCGCACCACCGAGATGGCGCTTCGCCAGGTACCCGACTCAGTGCGAGAGGCTGCATTCGCGCTTGGCGCCAACGAAGGAAAAGTTGCGATGCGCATCTGCGTGCCGATGGCGCTGCCCGCCATTCTGACCGGCATCCTGCTCGCACTCGCTATCTCGGTCGGAGAGACCGCGCCGCTGCTCTACACCGCGGGATGGTCCAACTATCTGTGGAACGGCCACTTCACCAATTCGCCGATCGGATATCTAACTTACGTTATCTGGGCATTCATCGGCATGCCTTTCAGCAGCGCTCATATCCTCGCCTACGCGGCTGCGCTGTTCGTCACCCTTTTCGTGCTGATTATCAACATCGTTACGCGCGTGGTGCTGGACGAAAACACCGGCTTTCGCCGGCGCAGCAACCGCTGAAGCATCACTGCCCGAAACCTCTGCGAGACGGGTCAACGGCGTCCGGGCTCCCTGCCCGGCTCCGCATCGGGTAACCGATCTGCGTGCGGGTGACATCCCCGGAAGATTGGGCGAAGAACTGTTCGTCGCGTTTCTCAAGGACTACAATAACGCCCGTTCCGAGCCCGCAACACTTGATCGGATCTGTGATTTGACGAAATGAAGGCCTGGTCTGCAAATACGCCCGTAGCCGCCGTCGCGCTTGCTCTGACCTTGGGGTTGGCCGGATGCGGTTTGATGTCCCATCCGAAACCCAAGCCGCCGTCCGCACCCCCGCCGGTTTCGAGCGCGAGTGGACCGCACGTCCTGACGAATCTGAACAGCCTTGCCCCGGAAAATAATGGCGGCAACGAGTTGATCGCGCCCGAGGCCGCCCAGAAGGCCGTTGCGTCCAGCCGACAACAAGCTCTCGCGGCTCCGCGTCAACTGGCGTCGGCTGGCGACGTGCGCCACGTCGGCACGGCCAAGAACCCCGGCGAAGAACGTCTGATGAACGCCAAGGCTGCACGCTTTGCCAACGTGTCGAGTCAGATTCTCGGACAACTGTTTGTCGCGATGCAGAGTCTCGAACTGCAGCCTCCGATCGATCGGCTCCGTCTTCCGTCTGCGTTAGAGCCTGTCATCGTAACCGGCATCCTCGACAGGAACGGCAAACTCAAGGAACTCATCCTCGATCAGCACTCGGGCAACACGCAGGTCGATCACATGGTTGTCGAGGCGTGCAAGCAGGCGCTTTATATGAATAATCCCCCGCGTGCCGCGCTCACCGCTGACGGTAACTACAAAGTGAAAGTGCAGGCGTCGATTTCGAACTACGTATCACCGAAGACCGGTCCCTGGACATTCAAGACCAGGGTTGGGATTGCACTGCTCTAGCCTTTGCGAGGATGATGGCGTCAGGGTCTTGATGGAAGCCGGTCCGTCACAACATATCGGGAGCTACGTGCCCCGTCCGGGGCTGTCCATCCCTCTCGTCACGGTTCTCGACCGTGAGGGGCGTGTCGCTGAAGCGGAACAGCGCGCACTGGTCCGGTTTGCAATTCAGGACGGCGCCGGTGCCGATATTCTGTTTGCCGCAGGAACCACGGGCGAATGGGACAGGATGGACAATTCCGGTCGCCAGGAGGTTTCACGAATCGTCCTGGAGGAATGCCGGCAATGTTCTCCGACCGAGCGTCCGGTCGAGGTATGGATTGGAATAACCGCGCATACCCGCGCCGAGACTCTCGACAACCTGACGAATGCGGTTCGGCTTCGGGCCGACGCCGCCGTTATCGCGCCGCTTTCGATACGCGACCTCGACGACCCCGTCGGCTTCGTCGCGCGCGAGATGGGAGACGCGTTTCAGCGCGCGGGCCGTACGATTCCGGTCTTTCTTTACGACAACGCCGACATCGCCGCGCCCGGCAAGGCGCCCCATCTTCACACCCGCGACGTGAAGCGGATGAGCGAACTCGAATACGTGCGCGGTATCAAGGTGACCGCGGGCAAGACGGTGCTGGGCAATTACACACGCGCTGCGTCAAATTTCAGGCTCGCACACGAGTTTGCGATCTATGCGGGAAACCCGTTGCTCGTGTTCGAACTCTTCGCGCCGCCGATTGGAATGGCCGGGATGGCGCGCCATTATTGGAACCGTTACCTGACTCAGCATTCGCTCCCGTACGGAATCGTCGCGGGACCGGCGAACCCGATGCCGCGCGAGTGGCAACGGGGATGGCAGGTATGTAGGACGAGGGATGTGGGGCTGATGGACAGATACCGTGCCGTACTGGACGGATTCCGCGAAGCTTGCCTGTTCGAACGCAGCGGGCGTCCGTATCAACCGTCGATTGCATGCCTCAAGACGGCGCTGGCTGAACTTGGCGTCATCTCGAGCGACGCTGTTGCGCCGGGGACTCCATCGCTTGACGAAGGTGAGCGGCGAGAGTTCGTTCGCCGTTTCAATGAACTGAGAGCGCAAAGCGCCGAGCGCCTCGAGCCCGAGTGGATTAGCCAGGGCGTTTCGCCCTCCGCCAACCCCGTGACGCATCAACATGTCTGAACCGAAGCTCGACGTTGTTGGATGCGGTAGCATGGTCGTTGACCTGTTTTACCGCACTCCCCGAATCATAAGCGCAGACGAAAAGATAATTCTCGACGCCAACGGGCACGGACCCGCCGGGCTTGCGATGGAGCAGGCTTCGGTTGGCGGCGTGGTGCTCAACCATCTCGGATGGGCACGGGTGTTTGGTCTCGAAGCCGGAATTTTCGGCAAGATGGGCAACGACCGCAACGGCGAGTTCCTGCGCGATGGGATGGAAAGTCTCGGCATCCATCGCCATCTCACGCTCGACGGCTCGGCCAGTTCCTACGCCACCGTATTCGTCGACCCGGACGGCAACCGCGCAATCTACATGGTTCGCGGCGCGACCGCCGAATTGCGGCCCTCCGAAGTGCGACGCCGCCACGGCGCCTTCATCCGGCAGGCCCGGATGCTTTCGACCGAAGTGTCGCAAGTGCCGCTCAAGACGGTGATCGCAATCCTGAAATACGCGCAGGAAAACGATATTCCGACCGTGCTTGACCTCGACGTGCCGCCCTCGGACGCGCTGAGCACGCTCGGCACCAAGGCGGAACTGGAACAGGCGCTTCGCCTGGCGACCTATCTCAAGCCCGCCAAGCGCGCGGCGCACGAACTGATTGGCCGCGACGGCGATCCGCTCCGCATTGCGCAGGAAATCCGCCGTCGTTACGGCAACACCGCGGTCATCATCACGCACGGCGCCGACGGATGCGCCATCTCGGCCGACAGCACCTCCGTTCACGTCCCTGCCTTCAAGGCAAAGGTTGTAGACACGACCGGCGCGGGCGACGCGTTCCTGGGCGGACTGCTGGCTGGTCTAAGATGGGGCTTCAAGTGGCCCGAGATCGGACGGCTTGCCAACGCGGCGGCCGCCATCTGCGTGCAGCAGCTCGGTGCGTTCCCCTCAGGCTTCGAGCTTCGGAACAAAATTCTGAAGCTTTACGGACGACCTACACCGATTGCTCCCTCGCCGAGGACCAAAACGAAAACGACGGTGAAGCGTTCGGCGGGCGCCTTCGATCTGCGGACCGAGGTCAAACGTTTCCTCGAGGTGGCGCTGGAAGAACTGGCGACACTTCGAAACGAAATCGACATCGACGCGATCTCCAAGGTGGTCGATCTGTTCCAAGGCGCGCTCGCCCGTGGAGGCCGCGTCCACGTAACCGGGGTCGGCAAGCCGGAGCATGTGGCCCGCTACGCGGCGAGCCTGCTGTGCTCTGTAGGCACGCCTGCGACCTTTCTTCACGCGACCGAGACGTTGCACGGCAGCCTCGGACAGATTCATCCCAAGGACGTGGTGATCGCAATCTCCAACAGCGGCAACACCAGCGAGCTATGCCAGGCCGCGATGGCGATACGTGACCATGGCGCGCAACTGATCGCGGTGACGGGGAATCCGCAATCCGAACTTGCCCGTCTTGCCGATCTCGTGATCCATCTTCCGGTCAAGCGCGAAGGCGGCCTGCTTGGGCTTGCGCCGCGAATCAGCGTGCTGGCGCAGGTCTACGTACTCGCGGCGCTTTCGGTGGCGCTGGAGGTTGAGCGCGGGCTGACGATCGAGGAGTACAGCCGATGGCATCGCGCGGGCGCACTCGGCGAAGCGGCGCGTAAACTGGCCTCGCGACTCACTGGCAGACGCCTCAAAGCCCTCTGATCCGGATTCCGGTCGCGCGACGCCGCGGCCTAATGCATCCGTGCCTGGAGACTCTGAAAATACTCCGGCAGGCCGGGATCGCCTTGCGCGAAGCTGAGCTTCTCGAGTCCGAAGTAGGCGTCCCCCATCTTTGCGATCTCTTCGGGCGAATTATCGCAATAGACCTCGAGCTGGTTGCCGTCGGGGTCGAGAAAGTAGACGCTCCGGGTCACGCCGTGGTTGACCGTGAAGCAGATCGGGACATCCCGTTCCTTCAGTTCGGCGTAGGCGGCGCGGAGATCATCTTCATTCTTGAGGCGAAAAGCGACGTGGGCAAGGCCGGTGTCGCCATCCCCGGGCGTGGCGGCCTGCGGGCCGACTTCGGCCAGCGCTATTTCATGATGATCGCGGCGGTTGCTGGCCAGGAACAGCATCCCGACCTGCGGCAGTTCGTGCATCACGTCGAGTCCCAGCACCTCGGTGTAGAATCGGCGCGAACGTTCGAGGTCGCGCACCTTGAGCACCACGTGGCCGATACGGTCGGTCCGAATCATTGCGGCGTCTCCTTCGCGCAGAGCTTTTCACCTCTCACTTCTCCGGGTGCTCCGCGTGCAACCTATATATATTTGCGCCTCGCGAAGCACAACGCGGCGAATACCTATTTAGCAGGCCGTTGAAATATGGAAGTGCGGTGGCTCCCGAAAGTCGGCTGCTACCCCGACGGCGCTGTGATTCGCGACGGCTCAAGACGTGGCGCGGATTCGCCCGCGGAGCGAATCATTTTCGAAACCGAGCTATTTTCGTGAAATCGCGGCCGAGTGCGTTCCTTGCCTGCTCGGCAATTGGTACAACTTCAGACTGATTGTTGATCGGCTTTTCAACGCGCGGCATGGGGCCAGGCGCGCTGCGCGATCGACATACGCCACGGCACACAATGAGTTCATCGAAGGTTACCTCCGCCGACAGCGCTGAAGGTGTATCCGGTTCGAAGCGCCCTTCGCGCGAATCCGGCCGCCTTTCGTGGAGCGTCAAGCTGCTTTACGGAGCGCCCAACTTCGCGGGCGCTGCGATGTTCATCCCGATCTTCGTCCTGATGCCGAAGTTTTACGCCGACGTGGCGCTGGTACCGCTCGGGTACCTGGCGATCGCAATCGCGGTGGCACGCTCGCTCGACGCGCTGAGCGATCCATTCATCGGATGGGTTTCCGATCGCACGCATACCAGATGGGGCCGGCGCCGCCCGTTCATGGCGATCGGCGCGCCGTTATGCGCCGTTGCGTTTTTCGCCCTGCTGAATCCGCCCGACGGGATGCCGGGCGGGATGGCCGCGCTTTGGTTCGGAAGCACGTTCATTCTCTACTTTCTGTTCAACAGCATCTACGGTCTTTCCCATTACGCACTCGGACCCGAACTGACACTCGACTATCACGAACGTTCGGGCCTGTTCGCCGTGCGCGAGTCGTTCACGATACTCGGAACTATCGCGGCGTCGGCCGCACCGGGCTTCATGATCAAGGCCGGGATGCCCCAGCGGCACGTGTACTTCATTCTGGGTATCGTCTTCGGCCTTACGCTCACGGTGCTGTATTGGCTTCTGGTCTACAAAATCAGGGAACGGACGGACTTCGTCGAGCGCAAATCGAATCCTCTCATCCCGGGAGTGCGGCGCGCGCTGAGGAACCGGCCATTCGCGATACTGCTTGCCAGTTACGTGGTCGCCAGCGTGACCGGCGCGATACCGGCCACGATGCTGCCGTTCTTCAATGCGTACGTGATACAGCCGCATAATCCGAACCTTTGGCTGTCGATCGAACTGCTCGGCTATTTCGGATTCGGGTTTGTCTCGCTGCCGATATGGCTCGCCGCCGCGCGGCGTTTCGGCAAGCTCCCCGCGTGGCTGGCGAGTTTCGTCGCTGGAATTACGGGAGGCGGCGCGACGTTCTTCCTCGGACCCGGCGACGTGTACATCCTGCTGGCGCTGATATGCTGGGCAGGATGCGGTTTCGGCGCGGGACTGTTTCTTACGCCCGCGATGCAGGCCGACGTTATCGACTACGACGAGTTTTACACCGGCAAGCGGCGCGAGGCGCAGTACGGAGCCTTCTGGAGCATCCTGCCCAAGTTCGTCGCGATTCCGAGCGCCGCGATTCCGATCGCGGTTCTCGCCTCGCTGGGCTACGTTCCCAACGCTGTCCAATCGCATGCAGTGGTAGTCGCGATAGCCGCAATCTTTGCGCTGGCCCCGGCGTTCTGCGGCGCCCTGTCGTTTCTGATCGCGCGTACCTATCCGATCGATGAACGGGCCCACGGCCTGATCCTTGAAGGAATCGAACTGCACAAGCAGGGAGTCGCTGCGCGCGACCCGCTGACGGACAGGATGGTGCCGCCGCCGCATACGGAGGGAATCACCGAAGAGACCGAATGGTTTCTCGACTACTTTTCGCCGGGAGAACTGAAACGCTATCTGGCGCGCGGCGCGAATTCACCGCTGCGTGACGTATGGCGCGCGGCGGGGCTCGCGCTGGCCGTATGCGGGCTTTCGATTTGGTACGTGCTTGCGCGGGTGACCACGCTGCAGCGCGATCCCGGCGCGATAGTGTCGCTATGCGTGGTGGCGGCGGGTTTCGCGTTCACGATGTTCATCTTCCATATGCTGCGCGTCGGCCCTGCGCGCCAGCTTGCAAACGGTAGAGTTACGCCCGAGACCGTCCGCAATCATCTCCACGCCGAGTGAGCATCGGCAACGCCTCGCGACGGGTACGTCAGGCCGTCGGGAGCGTCACTCCAAACTCGGTCAGCCGTTGGCGTATGCGCGCGAATGCCTGTTCGTCGACGTCGCCGCGCGCGAATACGGTTACGGCCTCGGGGTCCTGCCATAGCTCGTCGAACCAGCGCGCGAACAGGGCAGCGTATTGCTCGCCCTCCAAAATCACGCCCCACTTCAGATCGTTCGATGAGGCGTCCCCCAGCCCCAGCGCGACCGCACGGTCGCCAAGAACCATTGGAAAAATAGCGGCCTGTGCGCCGGGGCGTGGCAGGATTTTCGAGACCTGATTCGTGGTCCTCGAGCGGCTTACTCTTTCCAGCGTCGAACGGACGTTATCGAGCGAACGCGGATCACCAATGGCGTCCAAGGTCCGTATCGCCCATGAGGTAACCCACGGATGCTGTGCCCGGCTCTCGGGCGTGTCATGGAAGGCGCGGATGCGTTCGACAATATCAGCAAACAGGGGAGCTTCAGAGGCTACCTCGGCCGCGTCGGTGAATTCCCCGGTTAGAGTTGTTATGCGCAGTATTTGAGGCGAAGCGGGTTTTTCCGCCAGCGTCTCGCTCAGCAGGTCGCACAAGTGATCGTGCGTTGACTCAACGTCCGACACCGCCCGCGCATATCCCGACGCGGCAAGATCACTACGAAGCCGCTCAAGGGATTCGAGCCGATGGCGCACGTCGGCGATCGTCTCCTGCACCGGCTCGAAGACCTGAAACCGTTCGAGGACCACGAAACCGAGAATCTCGGCGAGGATGATTATCTGTGCCGCCGGGGCGAGCCAGTCCATCCCGATATATTCGGAGCTGAACGTGGCCAGGATCGCGAGGGTGGTCACGACGGCCATCCCGATAGCGAGATGCCTCGTCCATCGGTGCCGAGTTGCGGACTTGTCGGGCATCGAATTTTCCTTTTTTCCTTCTTTTGGTTCTACGAAGCGCGCGGGATGCTGATGAACCAGTCCGGGCGTCGCGCATCGCCAGCGCGTGTCGCGACGCGGCAAGTTCGCTCCTGAGCCCCAAAAGCGATCCGATTCGATTCAGCCGCGTACGTCCGCGATCGCCTCGCCCCACGGG
>JBJKQX010000008.1:0-2642 GCA_046704965.1 Binataceae bacterium (SeqCode) | reverse complement strand
GACGAGGCCCTTGCGCATGACTTGCTCCTTCGCACGTATGACGAGAGAGCAGGCGTTCGTGTGACAAGTATTTGCGCAGCTATTTGTGCGGAGGCGCGGGCCGCCGGCGGCGTCGATTATTCGGGCGGAGCTTTGACGGAGGCGGCGCGGGACGAAGCGATGGATGTAGCGCGGGTGAGCGCCGCCTCGAGTTCGGCAAGCCCGGCGATACGGTTGTGATGGGTAACGCGATCGCCAACCCCGACGAAGCGGACTCCCGCGGCCTCGGCAGCCTCGCGATCGATCGGGCTGTCACCGATATAAACCGCCCGCTCCGGCGCAACTTTCGCGCGCTCCATGCAAAGCATCAGGATGTCCGGGGCGGGTTTGGGACGCACGCCGTCGTACGCGCTCGCGACCGCGTCGAACACATCGGCGAGGCGCAAATATTCGACCAGCGCGGGCACCGTGGCGGAGCGATTGGTGGCGAGGCCAATCCGGTAGCGACGCTTCAATTCGAGCATGAAGGGTCTGAGTTCGAACGGCGGCCTCAGCAAATCGAAAAAGGGAGTCGAATCAAGGTCGCGCGCGATATCATGCATCCGCGCGAGCTTCCCCCTGTCGCCCCGGGCTCGCAGTTCAAACACCTCGCTGGCCGCGTAGGAAATACTCGCGATACGCTCCTCCGCGTTGAGCGGCGGTTCATCGATCCGGCCCAGGATCGCGTTGTAATAGGCGACATTGGACTCGAACGAGTCGAACAGGACGCCGTCAGCGTCGAACATCAGCAAGTCTATCATCTGCAGAACCTATTCTGACGCACCCGAGTTATTCAGGCGAGCACACCGGACGAAAATCGTCACTTGCGCATCCCGATCACGCGCCGTAGTTTTCATAGTTGCATTTCCAAAATTATCGGCGCCGCAATCAGAGTGAGAAAGGCGACGCCTTTGCGCGCCTGAACCCCCGTGATTTTCCGCCCACGACGGCGGACCTTCGTCGAGGGAATCAGGCTGATCGATTTCGTCGTAACCAGGATCGACGCCAGGAGGAAAACGTGAAAGCGATTCAATTCGATAAAGTTGGCGGGGCCGAGGTGCTCAAGCTGGTGGACACCGCGGTACCCGAGGTAAAGCCGGGAACCGTCCTTATAAAGAATCATGCGATCGGAGTGAACTTTGCGGATACGCTGTTCCGGCAGGGGCAGTACGCGATCGCTCCAAAGTTTCCCGATACGCCCGGGTTTGAATCGGCCGGGGTGATCGAGAAAGTCGGCGAGGGAGTCGGCGAGGAATTCAAACCCGGCACGCGGGTCGCGGCGGTCGGAATGAAGGCTTACGCGGATTATTGCCTCGCGCGCGCGGCAACCGTGATGCCGATTCCCGAGTCGGTGAGCTTCGAGGAAGGTGCCGCGTTTCCGATTCAGGTGCTCACGGCGTGGCATCTGCTCCATTCCTGCCATGAAACCGGCCCCGGTCAGACGGTCGTGGTTCATTCCGCGGCCGGCGGCGTGGGTCTTGCCGCGGTTCAGATAGCCAGGGCCGCGGGCGCGCGCGTTATCGGCACGGTATCGAGCGAAGCGAAGGCCGCGCTCGCAAAGGAGTACGGCGCCAACGACACAATCAACTACGCAAGCAGCGATTTCGCGGCCGAGGTGATAAAGCTGACCGGCGGACGCGGCGCGGACTTTATCCTTGACGCGGTCGGAAAGCCGACTTTCGAAAAGGGAATCTCCTGCCTCGCGCCGATGGGCCATCTGGTGCTTTACGGACGCGCCGGTGGAGCGCCCGATCCTCTCAACCCGTTCAGACTGTTCGAAAAGTCCACTAAAGTGAGCGGATTCGTCCTGAATCCGGCGCATGTCGGGGCCGAACAATGGCGCCGCGGAATCGAGGACTCGTTCGGCCTGATGAAGGCGGGCAAGCTGAAGTTGCTTATCGGCAAGACTTTCCCGCTCGCCGAGGCCGCTGAAGCCCATCGATTCATCGAATCGCGCGCGTCGGTCGGAAAGTTGATCCTCAAACCCTGAGCCGTTCGCTGAGGGCGCACGGAAGGAAAAGAGAAATCCTATGGCATCACAAAAGGATCGACCGGTTGCGGTGATTGCCGGAGTGGGTCCGGGGCTGGGCGCCGCGCTTGCGCGGCGCTTCGCCCAGGGCTACGCGACAGCACTCGTCGCGCGTTCGCAGGAATATCTGGACAGTCTCGCCGCGGAGATCAACGGATCAGGCGGACGCGCGATCGCGGTTGCAGCCAATCTTGCGTCCGAAAGCGAAATCGCCGCGGCGTTCGACCGGATTCGCACCGAACTGGGGGCGCCCGAAGTCTTCATCTTCAACGCCGCGATGCGCCCTGTGGGTCGCCTGATGGAGACCAAGCCGAGCACCTTCGAGAACACCTGGCGCGTAAGCGTGCTCGGCGGGTTTTTGGCTTCTCAGCAGGTTGTGCCCGCGATGCTTGAGCGCGGGCGCGGCACCATTCTCTTTACCGGCGCGACCGCGGGAGTGAAGCCTTTCGCCAGTTCGGTTGCGTTCGGTCCGGCAAAATTCGCGTTGCGCGGGCTTGCGCAGGTGATGGCGCGCGACCTTGGTCCGCGAAAAATCCACGTCGCCTATATCAACGTGGACGGCGTGATCGACACGCCCTCGGTGCGCGAGCGTTTT
>JBJKQX010000007.1:0-3288 GCA_046704965.1 Binataceae bacterium (SeqCode) | reverse complement strand
TCAGCGCGTGCAAAATGCGAGTGCCGGTAGCTATCCGTGCAATTCCGTCGGACACGTCGATCACAGTACCGTCGAGCACGGTTTCAACGCCGACGAAATTCGCCACCAGTTCGCTTGCCGGCGCGTTGAATATCTCGGACGGCGTGCCCACCTGCACGAGCGCGCCTTCGCTCATGACCGCCATCTTGTCGGCCAGCGCCAATGCTTCGAGTTGATCATGCGTCACGTAGATGGCCGGGATTCCGGCGTGACCGAGGAAGGTCTTCAATTCGGCGCGCAGCGTGTCGCGGAAGCGGGCATCGAGCGCCGCGAGCGGTTCGTCGAATAGAAAGAGCGCGGGGTCCATCGCCAGCGCACGCGCCAGCGCTACGCGCTGCTTTTCCCCGCCGCTCAATTGCTCGGGTTTGCGCGCACCAAGGTTTTCCAATCCCAGCCGCGCAAGCAGAGCGCTCACGGGTTCGGCATCGGCCCGGCGGCCGGAAAAGCGCCGCCCTAATTCGACATTCTGCATAACGGTGAGGTGGGGAAAGAGCGCGTAATCCTGAAACATGAATGCCACCCGGCGGGCTTCCGGAGGTGCGGCAGTTACGTCACGGCCGCCAATGAAAACCCGCCCGCGGTCGGGCTTGTAAAAGCCCGCCAATGTTTCGAGGAGCAGCGACTTGCCGGCCCCGCTTGGGCCGAGAATGACGAAGGTGTCGTGCGGTTCGATTGCAAACGTAACTTCCCGCAATTCGAACGTGCCGACGCGTAACGAGAGCTCTTGAGCGCCGACGAACGGCTCGGTTACGCCCGCCATCGGCTTGCGGTTCCACCCTTGCGCAGCGCGAACAAGTAGCGGAAAAAGATGAACAGCGACAGCGTCACTGTCAGAAACAGTGCCGCCATGGCGGATGACTCGTTAAGACCGAACTGCAAAAATAGATCGTAAATCTTCACAGGCGCCGTCATCGGATAGTAGGTAAGCACGATTACCGCCCCAAATTCGCTGATCGAGCGCGCGAAAGTCAGCGATAAGCCGGTGAGTATGCCACGTCCCGCAAGCGGCAAGGTCACCTTGAATAATACCGCCCACCACCCCGCCCCGAGCGTGCGCGCCACTTTTTCCAAACGCGGATCCACCGACTCCAGCCCCACGCGCGCTGCATTCACGGCATAAGGAACGCTCACGTAAAGCATGGCGACCACTACCCCCGCGGTCGTTCCCCAAAACTTGATCCCGGCAATCGACGCAGCAGGCGCGCCAACGAGTCCCGTTCGTCCGAAAACGAACAATAGTCCTATTCCGACCACAGTGTGCGGCACCGCAAGAGGCAGATCGATGATGGCTTCAACGATGCCCTTTCCCGCAAAAGAGAAGCGCGCAAGAAGGTAGGCCAGAGGAACCCCGAGCAGCGCTGCGCAGACGGTGGTCAGAAACGCCGCTTCCAGGCTCAGCAGAATCGCGTTGCGTACGTCCGCACTGGACGCAGCGTGCATGAGACTTGCAGAAGTCTGGCTCCCGTATATCTCCAGGAGCGGCAACATGATGAAAGCGAGCAGCAATCCGCTCGCCAGCGAGAACGCGAACACGTGTCCCCGCGCTTGAGTAAATCCGTGCGTGTTCATTCTGCCCCCTTGCGCGCGGGAGAAACCGTTGATGCCATGGAACGACGCTCCACCGCTCGGGCGTCGGGCCTAAAGAAGCTAAGAACTCATTTCAAAGTGATAAAGTCAAAAGCTGTCATTCCGAGCGGAGCGAGGAATCTGCTGTCGAATCAACAGCAGATTCCTCGGCTGATAGCCTCGGAATGACAATTCATTTGGAAATGGGCTCTAAGCGACTATCGAGGTTTTATCCGGTCGGAATCAGCGTTTCGGCCACGCAGTCACCATGGACTTCAAACCAGCCGGGAATTTATCCACGTCGCTGGCGAAGGCCGGATTGAGCGTGCCAAAGCCACTGGCGGCCATCGCCTTTTGGCCTGCGGCGCCGAGCAGAAATCGCACGTATTTGATGGCCCACTCCCGGTGCGGAGCGTTGTTCGGAATCGTGACAGCGTAGACGATTGGGTTTGCCTTCAAGGTGCCATTGGCCGTCTTCACCGACGTCTGCGCGTAGGATGCCGAGAACTTGGCATCGCTCAGATCGATCTCGGGCGGCAGCGCGAGGTATTTGAAGTGGTGCTGACGGGCATCGGAGCGATACATCGCAAGATAGTCGATCTGTCCCGATTCGAGCGCCGCGATAAGTTCTGTTTCCGTATCGCGCATATTCGTTTTGGGGGCATTGGCCAGGACAGCCTTGGCCAGCCCCGGGTCCTTGTAGTACCGCTGCGCAAGAGACAGCATCTGCAAAGTCTGGTAGCCCGACGGGTCCGTGTCGGGGTTCGAGCGGCCGATCTGCACACCGTGTCGCGCAAGAACTCGATACCAGTTATGCGGCGAGATGCGATCGGCGAACCGACTCTTGCTTGTGTACACGAACGTGATCGCATTGGTCGCGAATCCGGCGTACCAATCCGTGTACTTCGTTCCGTCCGGCGCAGAGTAAAGATACTTGGGTATGACGTTGTAATCCGCGACCGCCACCACGTCGGCCAGTTGGTGCAACTCGGTCACCTGCTTGACCATTTTGACGCTGCCGCCGAACTGCGCCTGTATCGTGACGTTCGGATATTCGCGCATGAACGCTTTGTCAATCTTCTTGAAGGGGTTCGCCAAGGTGCCGGCGCCGAAGACGGTCAGCGTCACGTGGGGCGAATCGGCGGCGGCGACGGATGCGTGAAGCGGCAGGGCCAATGTCACGGCCATGAGCGCACTGCGTGCGGCTCGGGAGAGCAATAGGCTGGAACGATGCATCGAATTTCTCCTGTTTGCATGAACTTGGGCAACAGGTCGGCATTAACGCATAACTTCAGGAGCCAATTCAATATGTTCAGGCCTTCATATTACTGAGGTTCGCGAAAATGGGTGACAACCCATTTACGCCCGGAAACCTCCTCCTCCCTGTGGGAGAAGGATCAGAGGATGAGGGATTCGGCGTCATGTATTTAGACGAATTTCAATAGGCTGCCTGCCGCAATGACCGCGCCGGCGACGGCAGTGCTCAACGCTTCAGCACCATGCCGATCATCGCGATGCCGAGCAGCGTCATCAGCACCGAACCGCCGACATGAACTGCGACCATGGTGGCGCTCCAGCCGTATTGCTCGCGCGAGATCAGCGTGGCGGTCTCGGCCGAAAAGGTGGAAAAGGTCGTGAGTCCGCCGAGGAAGCCGGTGGTCACGAACAGGCGCATTTCCGGCC
>JBJKQX010000006.1:0-7688 GCA_046704965.1 Binataceae bacterium (SeqCode) | reverse complement strand
TGGCGAAAGCCAGCGTGCGCGTCAGCGCCTCTTCGTAGCCGTCCGTAATCAGCATGAACCGCCGCGGTATTCGCACGCCGTCGAAAAATATCTCGCCCTGATTGAGCGCGCGCTGCCCGAGCTTGTTGAGCGGTTTGCCCTTGCTTACTCCCGGCAGATCGAGCGGGATGAACGCGATACCACCGCCCGACATCCCCTTGGATGGGTCTACCGTCAGGTAAGTGATCGCGTGAGTTGACATGGTGCCGTTGGAAACCCACGAGGATTTCTGGCCCGAGATGATGTAATCGTCGCCGTCGCGACGCGCGACCAATTGACCGCTGACCTTGGGGTTTTTGAATTCGGGCATCCCGACCATAATCGTGTCGGAACCGTGGTCGGGCTCCGTGATCGCCCAGCATCCGATAAGCGAGGCCTGTTTGTCGGCAACGAACGGCTTCACATACTGTTCGATAAGCTCGCGGTCGCCGGTTGCCGCCAGGGAAGCAAACGGAAAGGCGCTCACGAGAATTGACAGCGCAAGATCGACCGCGCCCCACGACAGCTCTTCGAGCAGTATGTGCATTCCGAGGCCGTCGAGTCCCAACCCGTCGAGTTCCACCGGCAAGTCGGAGGCGTGGTAGCCGAGTTTGTAGGCTTCCTTCAGCACCTCGCGAATCTGCGAACCGGCGCTGATGGTGTCTTCGGGATCGGGAATTTTGTCGATTGCGACGGCCGCCGGACGCATAACCTCCTTGGCAAAGCGATGAGCGCTTTCCCGAAGCATTTGATATTGCTCCGGGATGTCGCGATTGAGTTCACGGTATGCTTCCATCAAATAATCTCTCCCTCGGGCTTGCTCAGCATATTGCGTACCGGACGCGATATGCTCGGCAACGCTCGCATATATGCTATAGGGGCGTGGTGTTTTTGCCCCCTTTCGCATCAACTGGCGCCGACGGCGCCGCTATTCACGGGCGGCATCACGCGTCCGGTGGGACGTCCGACGGGCCCTATCAGCACGAAACCTTTGAGCCGTCAGGGATAACCGGACGGAACAATGGCGTATTTATCGGCTGGTCGCGCCGCCGTTCATGGTTGAAGCAGGACGCTCTTCCATCCTTTGCCGGTTTTGACGAACAACTCGCGCGAATGAAGACGGTTGGCGCCACGGGTCCAGAATTCGATCTGTTCAGGCAGCACGCGAAAACCGCTCCAATAGCCGGGCCGGGGAATGTCCTTTCCGCTCAGCGAGCGTCGCGTTCCTGACGCGGCGGCAACCAGCCTGGCGCGGTCGGCAAGCGGTGCGCTTTGAGTCGAAACGGTGGCTGAAATCTGATTTCCGCGTTCGCGGCTCGCCCAGTACGCGTCGGCTTCTTCCGGCGAGACCTCCTCCACCGGCCCCTCGACACGCAACTGTCTGTTGATGCGATCCCAGTAGAATGCGATCGCCACGCGGGGATTTTCTTCGAGCACCCGGCCCTTGCGGCTTCGCTTGTCCGTATAGAAGACAAAGCCGCGACTGTCGGCCTCTTTGAAGAGCACGAAACGTACGGTCGGCTCTCCGTGCGAATCGGCAGTGGCGAGCGCTGCGATTTCGAGCATCGGGTCCTGCGCGTCGCGTGCGCGACGAAACCATCGTTTGAAGCGTGTGAGCGGCTCGACGGCTTTGCTCATCGTGATCATGACCTCCGCATATCGTAGAAAACGGGCAGCCGGAGCATGATGCGGCATAGCAATCGGCCCACTCGTTTTTGCGACCGAAATACTATCTTACGGAGACTACGCTTCGGAACGGAACGGGTGCGGAGTCTGATGGATCGAGCGCGATATCCGGGATTCGTGCGTTTTCCACGATCCAATCGCGGAGAACAGGTGCGTTGCGAGCGGGGCGGCTCCGATGCTTGGGTGGGCGTTCGCGCCGAAAGGATGTTATACGCGTGCCCGCGTCGTACCCGTCAGCGGGCGCCACGCCCGAACAGGACGACCTTGGTGGTTTGAAACATGATCTGCAGGTCGAGCGTGATCGACCAGTTTTTTACGTAATAAAGGTCGTAGGAAAGCTTTTCGCGCGTATCCTCCAGACTCGCGCCGTACGGATAGCAGACCTGTGCCCACCCGGTGAGCCCCGGTCTTACCAGGTGACGGCAGTCATAAAGCGGAAGCGTCTCGCTAAACCCCGCTACCATCTCGGGACGCTCGGGTCGCGGACCGATCAGGCTCATCTCACCCTTCCATACATTGAAAAGCTGGGGCAGTTCATCGATTCGAAGGCGTCTTATGATTTTGCCCACCCTGGTCACCCGCGGATCGCCTTTCGCGGCCCATACGGCGCCGGTGCCGACCTCGGCGTCCTGACGCATCGAGCGGAACTTGTATGCGCGGAAGACCTGGTTGTCGATTCCGACCCGATCCTGCGAATAAAGGACCGGGCCTTTGGAATCGAGCTTTATCGCGATCGCGGTGACGATCATTACCGGCAGCGCCAGCAGCCCAAGAATCGTTACGGCCAGCAGATCGATTGCACGCTTGCACCCGCGCCGCCATCGCGACTTGGCAAGGCCGGGTGCCGTCAGCAGCCAGTCGTCCTGCGAGAGCGCAACTGATAATCGGCCGGTAAGGCGTTCATAGAACGAGTCAAAATCCAGAACTTCGACACCCAGAACCCGGCATCGCGCCAGTTCACGAATCGAAGCCAACTGCTCGAGAACAACCATGATCGCGACGGGATGACGCTCGGTAAGTTCCGTAACCGACGCGGCTGTATGGACGGGCAGGGAGTCTATCCGGGCTGAATGCGGACGTGAAGGCACACCACTTTCACCCAGCATCGCGAAACCGAGAAAGTTGTAGCCGAGATGGCTTCGGCTGGCGATTTCTTCGGCCATGATCGCGCCCGGCTCTCCGATCCCCAGCGCCATTACGCCAATATCGAAGCGCGTCAGCAAAAGATAGTGTGCAAACACACGCCACGCGACCAAAGCGGAACCTGACACTGCTATGAAGGCAACGCAGTAGGAAGCGCCGATTTGCAGTTCCGGCAAGGCAATTGCCGCAACTACCAGAACCAGGGCGACCTCGCCGGCGGCTCCCACTGTTGAAGCAGCGACCCAATACGAAGAGCGTGGTTGCCTTTCCAGCGCGTAGAGATCCTGAAAGTAAAGCGCGCTTACGTATACAAGCGCGAGCATGGCCGCAATCGAAGAATCGAATACCCATTGCCCGCCAAACGGAACGTTACCCAAGGAAGTAACGAAGGCCGATGCGAAAGAGAGAAAAAGGTCTCCGCTAACCAGTATAGCCAGATGCGAGCTAAGTCCCCTAGGTGAAAACATGATCGAGGCACCCCGAAACGTTGGGACCGCGCAGGCGCGCGTCCGTGTCATAGGTTCCCATTTCAAGCGGACAGCTGAAATGTACAATTGAGAGAGAGCCGCTTCTCTTGTTTGCCTGCTCCAGTGCGGCGTTGACTGGATATGAACACTTAAGGGTGGGAAACTGTGCCACGATGCGTTGAGGGTCGCGCTGAATATCTAATCAAGGTTTCCACGGGTTGGGTCGGGGGACGCTCGACCTCGAATCCAAAAGCAACGAAGGCCTCAACCCCCTCTCTCCCATGCGATACGTGTCATCCTTGCTCCTGATGTCGGCGAATGGCTCTGGTTCGTTGCAGGTTATAAAATAAATTGAGGAAGTTCATGTACTGAGTCAAGCAAGCTATATGCAATGACTAGCCACTAAATAATCACTGACGAATAAAATTGGAAAGAACGTCGTTCAGAAGGAAGTTGCCCGGCGCTGCAAGCTGATGGCGACAATAAGGCAAGGTCAGTACCGTTGGATATCTGTCTGACTCGCGGAAAATCAGCAAGAGATAAGTTGGACGCGCCGAAGAAGCAGGAAATCCTGTCGGCGTCGGACGTGCGACGGAGTGCGCCAAATCATGCGATTCTGCTTAAAAACGACAAGGAACATAAGCGATTGCGCCTCTGCTGCCAATGAAGCCGCCGTGCTTATGAGGAATTGCGTGAGATAAAGCGGAGTCAAGTGTTAAATGTGAATGAAGAATAGTGCGTAAGTCCAAATGTGAACAAGAAAGTTGAACCAATAGAGTTGACGACTTGTGCTAAGAAGAATAATAAGAAAGTAGCTTCTACGTGCATCGGACGGGCCGGCGCCCGCATCAAACCCTACCTGTCGGGCGGTTCCGGGTGCGGGCCCGCTTTAAGAACGCGACACGAGGATAATAGTTCGTGCCGCGAATTCTCGTATGATCTCGAAGGATGACAGTCCCGGGCAACCTGGGGCATCGCGAGGCGTCCTAAGGGTTACCGGATAAACAACAAGGTCGGAAACAACTGCGTCCGCATCGAAGGATAGCGAACGCAGAGGATCCTCTTATTACGAGGAGCATGTCGAGCCGTTGACGGGCCATCATTGGTCTGGGCTGCGGCTGGCGTGCAGGGCTAATCGTTCAGGAGGTGGCAAATGGCTACGACTGAAGCCGGACGAATGGAGATCTTGGGTAAGGGTGCGGGCGCCGAGATGGAGATGTCGATAGGCGCAACCGTCGGCGGTCTCGCGCTTATCGTGTTGGGCATACTGGCGCTGGACAAAGTGGCGGCGCCGATTCTGATCTCGGTGGGCGTTATCGTTGCAGGAGTGATTTTCCTGATCGAAAGCGTCGCACTTTCTTCGACCCTCGTGAGATCGTTCAAGGCGGAAGGAGGTACGGCAGCTGTGTCGCAGATCTCCGCCGGGATGAACGCGAGCATGCTTGGCGGAATTACGGGCGTGGTACTTGGCATCCTGGGGATTCTTGGAGTCGCGTCGGTAACGTTGACCGCGGTGGCGGTGATTGTGTTCGGCGGCGCCGCGCTACTTGACTATCCCGCGCGAACGCATATGCGGGCGCTACAAATGGCGGCGCAGGGTTCCGATGATGCGACAAGGCTTGCGATGGCTTTCGCCTCGAGCACGAACATGTCCGGAGTGCTGGTCAGCGCCGGACTGATTACGCTGGGAATTCTCGCTCTGGCTGGAACGGCCGGCGAAGTGCTGGTAGCCGTCTCGTTGCTAGGCCTGGGAACGTACGTGTTTTTGGAAGGAACCTCGCTGGTTGGATACCTCTTCAGCATGGTGTCGTAAACTTATCGGAGCGCCGCGCACAGGGAGCTTTCGCCACCGCGATGTTTGAGCACAAATCGTAGGCTTCTCCCGCCAGTGTGCGGTTGCCGATCGGAAAATTATGCTCGGCGGCGAAGAGGGCTACCGTGTCTTTTTCGCCGCCGGAGTTGTCCAGAGCAACCGGCCCTTCGGACTTGCCAGAAAAGTGTTTCTCGTGTTTCATGGCGATTCGCCATAGCGGTCGGGACGTGGATTCGTGTCAGAAGTGTTCGGCGCTTCTGGCGGACCGGCTTTGGACGCGGAGGAAGCGAGGCACAACCTGGGATGGCGCTGGGAAAAGCGCCGTCTGTCCATACGGAGCGAAACGCAGCGCCGGTATTGCGACAGCGGGGTTGTTTTCATCTCTTCCGATAAGTACGCATCAGGTTCGGTTCGCTCTGCTCCAGAAAAGCAGCTCTATGTGTCCGGAGCGCTCTTGGCGGGCGGTTCGGCCTTCGCACGGCGACGTTTTCCGCGAACGTCTCGCTCGGGCGTCCCGGCGCTTCAGGAACTGTCGGCAATTGGCTGAAAGGCTGCTCGGCTCAGTCAAAAGACCACGGTCGCATGGGGGGTGATTCAATTGGTGAGGGACTTGTACGCAGGGAGTCTTTTGCGGGAGGACGTTGATCGAGAATGTCGGAGAAAAGGAGAAATCGAACCCGCGGCGATCTGATACTTCCCAATTTCATCGCCGTTGGACCCGCACGGACGGGAACGACCTGGTTGAACGCGGTGCTGGATGGTCACGTAGGAATGCCGCGGGATGTGAAAGAGATAAACTTTTTCTCGCGCTATTACGATAAAGGCATCGACTGGTACGCTGCGCACTTTCGACACTGTAACCCCAACGGCCCGGTAGGCGTGGTGTGCCCGGGGTATTTCGGTTCCAGGACCGCGCTCGAACGCATTGCCTTTCATATTCCGGACTGCCGCATAATCGTCACGGTCAGAGACCCGGTGGAACGCGCGTACTCTCACTACAAGATGATGCGTCACTACGCCTTCGTGCGCGATATCACGTTTGAAGAGGCGCTCGAAACCCGCTCAGAAATCATGGACGCGAATCTTTATTCACGGCATCTGCGTGCATGGCGGAACAAATTCGGCAAAGACCGCGTTCTGGTGAGCCTGTTCGACGACCTGCGCCACGACCCGCAGAAGTTCGTGAACCGGATATGCCAATTCATCGGAGCTTCTCCGATCGATCCCGACCAAGCGTCGGGTCGCGGTCGCAGCGTAAACTCTTACGACCGCATGCCCAGGAATCTGTGGCTCGCGCGCAGGGCCCGAAAAATCAGAATGCGGCTCAAGGAGCGTCAGTTTTACAAGACCATCCGCTGGATGAAGGAGTCTCACGTATGGGACTTCTGCTTTGGCCGTGGAGAGAAGTTTCCACCCATCAACCCTGATACGCGAGACCGTCTGTTCCAGGAGTTGTTGCCCGAAATAGAAGCGACAGAAGAACTCATCGGGCGGGATCTCTCCGCCTGGAAGCATCCTTACGCATTGCGATCTCAGAGAAGAGCGTACAGGTAACGCGATCGAACGCGCGTCCACATCTAGGCGGCGGGTGGTTTCGAACGGATAGACCGGGGCGCTGTGAAGTGCGCAACATTGCGGCGCTCGAAGCCGCTTACTAATCAGTGGGTAGGACCCGACGCGGTTCGTTCCGGACGTCGGGCAAAGGAAAGGCCGGCAGGTTTTCCCGCCGGCCTTCGCGCTTGGTTCTGAAATGTCAGACGGCCGCTTTGCGCCAACTGTTGCGGCCGCGAGCCTCTGACAGGCCGTAGCGGGCAAGCATCCGATAAACCGTGTAACGGGACACGCCAAGCAGGTCGGCTGCCCGATGGCAGTTGCCGTGGGAAGCTTCGAGGGCCTTGAGGAGCGCCTTTTTCGAAGCTTCACGGATGGCCTCGTCCAGAGAGAACGAGAAGTCATTGCTCACGGGTCCCGATGCGCTGATGCGCCTGTCGTCGGTTTCCGTCTCTCGCTGCGAATCAACCTGGTCGCCGTCGCTGTCGAATATCGAATCCGGCAGTTCATTGACGGAGATACGGTCGGAATCGGTCAGGAGGACGGCGGACTCGACGGCGTGGGCGAGTTCGCGGACGTTACCGGGCCAGGAGTGGGCGCACAACGCCTCAAGGGCGCGGCGCGAGATGTAGTGGACCGGTTTGCCGAACAGGCGGCTGTAATGTTCCACGAAGTGGCCGACGAAGGCCGGGATGGCGTCGTGTCGCTCGCGCAGTGGCGGAATAAGGACGGCGGCGGCATTGAGCCGGTAGTACAGGTCGTCGCGGAACTGCCCGGCACGCACCATCGCGCGCAGGTCGCGGTTGGTCGCCGCCACCAGACGGATGTTGACCTTGTAGCTGTGGGCCGAGCCGACAGGCTGCACCTCGTGGCTCTCCACCGCCCGCAACAGCTTGGGCTGAAGCTTGAGCGGCAGCTCGCCAATCTCGTCCAGGAACAGGGTGCCCCCGTTGGCCGAGCGAAAGTAGCCGAGCGAGTCCTCGCGCGCGTCGGTGAACGCGCCCCTGACG
>JBJKQX010000005.1:0-5404 GCA_046704965.1 Binataceae bacterium (SeqCode) | reverse complement strand
ACCCTCCGCGCACCAGCCTCTCGTTGAGTTCCTCGCGCACCTCGGCGGGAAGCCGCTTTATCTTGCCGCGCACCTGGCGCCGGCGCCGGGGCTCCCTCGCGCCATCCCCGGCGTCCGCCACCTCCTGCCCGCGCTTCATCGCCAGTACTTCCTGGGGCGGGCGATTCCGGCCGGACGGGCGGCGTTGTACTCGACCACGTCGACGCCGGAAGCGGTAAGCTTCGCGAACCAGGTCTCCGCGTCCTCGCCCTCAAGTTCGAGCAGACCGAGGTCGCGCAGGTAGCTACGTTCGCGCCGCACCTCGGTGAGCGTCAGCGAAAGTTTGATATCGGTGAGCACGCGCCAGACTATCTGCTCGGAGACCGGAATCGGGCGGCCCGCGTCGACCACGCGCAATATTCTCCAGCGAGCCTCCTCGCGCTGCTTCTGTTCGATATCCATTGCTTCAGACATAAAGTTTTTCCTTGACCGAACCGATCTCCTCGCGCATTTCGTCGCGCATCGCGTCGAGCTTCGCGTCGAAGGTGCCGCAGAAGCGAATCCAGTCCTCGCGCCGCACGTATTCGAGCGGCAGCGTCGCGCGCACCTCGAACACCTGATGCTCGACGCGATCCCCTCGGGCTCCGTCACGGACCATGGCCTCCTGATGGCGGTCGAACATCCAGCGCAGCACGGCAGCGTTCAGCCCGATGAACGTCACCGCCACCAGCGCGAAGGTCGCCACTGCTTCCCAACTCACTTCGCTTCTCCGCCCCTGCGCTCGCCCTCATGTACCGGGTCGGGCTCGGTCGAGCGTTTGATCGCGCATGCGCCCCCCATCGCAAGCAGCACCATCGACAGTCCCTTGCCGTAGGCGTCGGCGTCCGAGGGGGCGAAGCGATGGGCGACGACGACCTGCACGCACCAGAACACCACGTAGGCCGCCGCACCCGTGACACCCACGACCCGCGCGGCGTCGTAGGTCAGGTTGTCCTTGCCGGTCAGGATGTCGCTCAGGAATTTCACCATCAAACCTCAGTGCATCGTTGCCGTTCGGGCTTTATTGTCATCCGCGAGCGGAAGCGGATTCGCGCGCCGTCGCAGAGGGTCGAGTACACCCCCTCAGTATCTGATCGCGCTCTTCGACGGCGCCCTTCAGGATCACGACACTCGCGGCGTACGCGCGCATCGTGTCTGCCGGAGCGGAACGAGGCGAAAGTCCGGCAATCGGCAGCGCGGGCTTCGCCTCGTTCGGTGCCGGGCAGTAAACCGGTTCGGGAACGGGCACTTTTACCGTCACCGGAACGGGAGGCGGCGGCTCGACCGGCGTACCGCATCCGTTCATTCGTAAGCCCTGTTGAGCCACCCGGTCAGAAACTCGCACCCGGTCTCGCCTCGCTCGAGGCGCCAGCGCTCCGCGGTCAGGCGGTAATAAGCGGCGGCCTCGGAACGCAGCGACGCGAGCAGCGCCTCGCCGGGAGCCTTGAGAGCGGCACTTACGGTCTTCGGGCCGAGCGCTCCGTCGCGGACCACCGCATGGCCGCAGGCACGAAGCGCGCGCTGCAAACAAAGCGTGGCATGGTCCGCGCCCATGTTGACGGCGAGGTCGAAAAGCTTCTCCGCGATCGCCGCGGGCAACTCGCCGTAACGCCTGCCACTCCAGTAGTCGCGGTAGTAAATCGCCACCGCCTGCTCACGCGTCAGTTGCCGGATGTCGAGCGTGGGATATTCACGCTGCGATATTCCGTACTTGGTTGCGCCGCCCGGGTCGGCCGGGTCGCACACGTAGCCACCCTCGTCGGCCAGCACTCGCTCGACCGCGCGCATGAAGTCCGCGGGGTAGCGCCCGGAACTGTCGGACTGAACGTCCTGCACCATACAATCGCAACCCGCCGACATCCGGACCCACTGGCCGGCAAGGGTTTTCCTCCTGATGGCGAGGCCTGCACCGAGACGCCGCCGGGGTTTCGGGCTTACTCTTCGCGCAGACGCGCGAGCACCTTGTATACGTAGCGCTCGCTGCATCCCACCTGGCGTGCGATATGCGAAATACTGACGCCGCGGCTGCGCAGGGTCGCTACCCGCGCTCTAACCGCTCCACCGGCGTTGTTCGGCAGCCATACACGATCGCCGCCAAAAACACCGGCAAGCCTGCGAGCCGCCGCGAAACCGATCGTCTGCGCGATCGGATTGCCGGGCGAAGGATTCTCCGGGATGTACAGGCGACCACCACCGAATTCGGCAATCAGCCTGCTTGCCGCGCCCGCGCCAAGCAGTCGCGCGATGTTGTCGATCACCGGGGCGTCAGAACGAAGCCGCGGTCTTCGGCGCAAAAGCGTGGACGGCACCGGGTTGTGACTTGATTCGGAGATGCCCCCCTCATGATGGCCGACGGCACTCATAGACCGTAAGCAACCTTCAGGTTGACGGGAATTTCTCCGAGGTTCTGGTCGCGGTCGTAAACGACACGCCATCCGAACTCTGCAATCTCTTCCATGCAGAGCCTGCACACCCCCTTGGTCTTGATCGCAACCGTGAGCGGGATCGGATCGTGGCAGAAGGCACACTTCACCGTGCGCTGCGCAATCGTGGTTGTTCTGAAAGTTCGCGGTACCTGAACAGCTTGCATAATTCCTCCGCGCGTTGTGTTGAAACAGAGTGAGAAAGTGAGAAGCGCAGATGACCGCGCGGATAAACCGCGCGAGCCTCTGCGGCAGATGCCGGGATTGTGGTATTTGGAAAACCGTGACGCCGGGCGATCGGAACTTTTCGGTGGCACTTGCCGCCGGGGACACGGGTACAGAGCGGAGCGGAATTCCGGACCGCACACCGACGCCACGGTGAAGAACTCAGCGTTGCAGGATGGGACGGACAGACTCGCGATGGGACTCTCGCAGTCCTGACACTGTGTTGATCAGTGAAGACCTCAAATCGACTTTCGACACATGGAAGAGACTCCGCGATGAACACGGGCAGGACCGAAGCGTGCCTGCACAGCCGAACGGACGACAACATTGAGTGCAGTGGCGCAACAAAACCGGGAGGTCTGCGCGCGTCGCACACGACGTCAGTACGGCGTTCGATCGCCTCGAAGCAACCATATTGGAGCCCAGATTCCGCCGCGAAACTGGCGGCCTCGCGGCATATTCCTTGCACAAGTTCACAGCCCGCGCCTGGCGGGATGCTACTGTCGGGCGTTTGTCCAAGCGACAGTGCGCGTGCAGCTTGCCGACAACACCAGTTTTGGTCCGCACTGGTTGCGCCCGATCGGAACATCGGGGACACGGGAGGGAGAAAACAGAGATGCGAACAGCGGATGCCTGCTGCAGTGGTAACGGCCCGATGCGCGCATCGGAACTGCCAGGCACCGAGTCGTCACACCGCTGCGAAGCCGCTGAGGCAAGCCGCGTCATGACCGCCACGCCGATCACGCCGACACGCGACAGGTATAATGACCTCCGGCTGAGCGGCGAAACGCAGCCGGAACGCTGGGCGAGCGCCACCGTAAAGCGCCGCGTCGAGGGGAACAACTCGATGGGTCCGGGATTGCGCGCAAAGGCACCTGTGCACGCCTCACCAGGTCGCACTCACACGCCCGACATCTGCGGCATCGTCGCTCCCGACATACGTCGGCAGTGCCGGCTCTCACTCGCCATTCGCGCAATTCGATCGCCCAGCGGCCGAAGACTCCGCCCAGCTGCGCTCAACATCCCTCGCCCGCCAGGCTGTCGCGCCCTGGCCATCGTCGCCAACGTCGCGACGCCTTGCGCAACGAGATGGAATTTCCAGGCAATCCAGCCCATTCCCTTCCCGTCTGCCGTGGCCGCCACGAAGGACCTCGCCTTCATTTCGCCCGGCGCTGGTTTTGTCGTGGCTAACATTCGGGTTGTCGCGCCCGGTGTCGTTTTCCTGAGGCTTGGCGCCACTTTTCTCATATCTGCCGCTGGCTTTCTCATGTCTGCCGCTGACTTTGTCGTCGTCAGCCTTTGGGTCGTTCCACCCCGCATCGCCGTTGGCCAGAGCCCTGACATAGCGAATATCAGCCTTGACTCCGTTGGCATCAGCTCCAACTGTGTGGCCCTCGTCCATGGCGCCGTGATGCTTGGCTGTGTCGCGGCGGCACCGGCCCCGGGGCTGTGCGGGCTTGTCTGCGTTAGGCCGTCGTTTGCGTCAAACCACCACACCATGCTTTATCATGCGATTTCACAAGCGTAAAAATATGTCAACTACTGTCGAAGACACCGATCTCGTCGCCCGACTGCGTCAACTTCTCGACCGCTTCACTTCTGTGGCTGAAATGGCCAGAGCAGTGGGAGTATCGGACAACGCGATCTACAAATGGCTCTCGGGTCGGGGACAGCCCACCGTGACAAACCTAGTTGCCCTCGCTCGAGTATCCCACGTATCCGTAGAATGGCTCGCCACCGGCCATGCTCCGAACCGATCGACCAAGGCCTCCTCCCAAGGAGCGGATCCAGACGACTACATGTTCGTACCTCGTTACGACGTCCGAATTTCAGCGGGACGAGGCAATATCATTAGAAGTGAACAAGTCGTAGATTATCTCGCGTTCAAGAATGACTGGGTACGAAAAAGACTTAACACCGAACCGCGCAACCTTCTCCTGATCGAGGCTGTCGGAGATTCAATGGCGCCGACTCTGGAGGACTCCGACCTTCTGCTAGTTGACCTAGGAGAACCCCGCTTCAAGCACGATGGCGTATACGTAATTCGCCGAAATAGCGATCTCGCTGTTAAACGCCTTCAGCGTCGACCCGACGGAAAACTTATGATCATGAGTGATAATCCCGCGTATACTGCAGTGGCAGTTGCAGCCGAGAGCGTCAGGATACTGGGACGCGTGATTTGGGCTGCGGGGCGCCTTTGATTACCTGACCCAAAGCCGGAAAACTACGACAGCGATAAGTTGAGAGAGGGCGGTTCGGTGTGGTCCTCTGGGCAAGGAGGACGACGCGGATGGCGAGGCGGGGTCACACGGAAGAGCAGATACTGCGGGCATTGCGGCAAGCTGAGAGCGGGACGAAGGTGGGTGAGATCTGCCGCGAGCACGGGATCAGCGAAGCTACCTACTACATCTGGAAGAAGCGGTACGCGGGTCTCGGTCTGAGCGAGTTGCGCGAGCTGCGGCAACTGCGCGAGGAGAACGCCAAGCTCAAACGGCTGGTGGCGGACCTCTCGATGGATCGGCACATGCTGCAGGAGATCGTACGAAAAAAGCTGTAAAGCCTCGCCATCGGCGCGAGTTGGGGCGCTGGGCGCAAGCCGCCTTCGAGGTGAGCGAGCGCAGAGTGGCGAGGCTGTTGCCGATCCAACTGGCAACGCTGCGTTATCGATGCCGGCGGGATCCGCAGACCGCACTCAGGATGCGGCTGCGGGAACTGGCGGCGAGCAGGGTACGATTCGG
>JBJKQX010000004.1:0-5129 GCA_046704965.1 Binataceae bacterium (SeqCode) | reverse complement strand
TCGTTGGCGGAAGCGGCCGGGTATTCGAAGGCGGCGCCGCGAACATGCTCGAATCTCTAGGCAAGCTGGCGGCGCTGCCGGACGATACGCGCGTTTACTGCGGCCATGAGTACACGGAGAAGAACCTGAAGTTCGCGCTTACGCTTGAGCCAGAGAACAAGGCGCTAAAGGAGAAGTACGAGCGGGTCAGGAAGCTTCGAGCGGAAGGAAAATGGACGGTACCCTCGACGATAGGCGAGGAGAAGCTTACCAACCCGTTTCTCAGGACGGCGAGTCCCGAACTGGTCGCGACGCTCAAGCGCGGCGACGCGTCGCTGGGCAACGATCGAGTCGCGATATTCGCCCGCGCGCGCCAGCTGAAGGACAGTTTCTAGGCCGCGCGACCGTCTAAAACGGCTGGAGAATCGCGAGCGCCAGGATTCCCAGTAACAGCAGGCTCACCAGTCCGTGGATGACGCGAAACTCCGCTCGCGTGACCGCGGACGGATTATCCTCTAGCGCAACGATCCGGCGATGCAGGCGGATGTGAATCATCAGGAGCATGAACACCAGGACGAGCTTGGCCTGGAACCAGCCCTGATGAATCACGCCGGGAATTTTGATCGCCAGGATGATTCCGAAGGTTATCGCGATGGTGCCGCCGATGTTGCATCCACCATAGAAAAGACGGCTTGCCACCAGAATGAAGCGCTCCTTGGCCACTCCGACTTCGTCCGAGACCCTCGCAAGCAGGCTCGTGATAAGGAGCAGACTTCCTATCCAGAAGATCACACCGAAAAGGTGAAATACGAGTAACCAGTCTACGAGTGTCCAGTTCAAGTCTAATCGGCCTCCCTTGCGGCGGGGTCAAGCATTTGCGTTGCCCACCCCGAGCGCGAGTGCAAGTGCCAGGAGCGCCACCAGCGCGCCGCCAATGTATGGCGCCTCCAGCCCGAAGGCACCGTAAATAAAACCGCCCGCCAAGGGCCCGAAAATTCGTGCCAGAGAAAGTGCTGATTGGTTCACGCCCAGAACCTCGCCCTGCACGTGGCGTTCGGAGCGCTTCGAGATGAGGCTCGCGACCGCGGGGCTCGCGAATCCGTAACCGAGCGAGAGGAACAGAAGGGCGAGAAATACAAAACCGCCCGAAGGCATCTCGGCCAACGGCGCCAGGCCGATGGCGAATGCCACGATGCCAAGCAAAAGGACGCGAACCTCGCCCATCCGTTTGACCATCTTGCCGAGCAGGTAACCCTGGGCAAGCGCCTGCATCAGGCCCGCGAAGGCAAACAGCGCGCCCAGTCCGAACGCGCCGTACCCGTAGGCCGCCGGAACCATAAGCGCAAAGGTCGTCTCGAAGATCGCGATTGCGAAGGTGACGAGGAACGCGATCGTGAACAGTCGCGACAGCCGATGGCCCACGAGCTTGCCCGGCAATTCGAGCAGCGGCGCAATCAGCCGCGAGAAGGAGATCGCGGCTCCCGGCTCCGGCTGATGCGATTCGGGCAATCGGAACGCGGCGAACAGGAAGTTTGCGAAGGTGAGGGCGCTGGCGAAGAAGACGGGGATGCGCAGGTCGTGATGTCCGAGCAGACCGCCGATTGCGGGGCCGAGCACGAATCCAAGTCCGAATGCGGCACCGATCATGCCCATCCCGCGGGCGCGGTTTTCCTCGCTGGTGGTGTCGGCGATGTAAGCCTGCGCGGTCGGAACGGTGGCGGCGAAGGCGCCGTGAACCAGTCGTGAAACGAACAGGCCGATGAACGAGCCCGCGAAGCCGTAAATGATGTAACCGATCGAAGAGCCGAGCAAGCCGAGCATCAGAATCGGCCGTCGGCCGACGCGATCGGATAAGCGTCCGAGGATGGGCGCGCACAGAAACTGCATCGCGGAGTAGATGGCGAGAATCGAACCGATTCCGAATGCGCTTACTCCCAGCTTCGCGCCGAACATCGGCAGAAACGGGATGACTATTCCGAATCCGAGCAGATCAAGAAAAACCGTTAGAAAAAGGATCAGCTGAGCGCTATGGTTCGGTCGGCTGGATGCGGAAGTTTGTTTGGCTGACTCTGGGCTTGGCATTGAATCCTAGACGGTTGAAAAAACCCTATGATGTAAGCGTAGTCAAGGCGACGCCATATCAGTCGCACGCGTTGCTTTCACCACTTGCGAGCCAAGAGGTGATTAAGTCATGAAACACTCGTTCAAGACAGAACTCAAACGCAAAACTGTAAGTGCCGACGAGGCGGCCGCCGCGGTCAAGTCGGGAAACTGGGTCGATTACGGTTTTGGACTCGGACAGCCCGACCTTTTCGACCAGGCGCTCGCCGAGCGGATTGGCAATCTTCGCAATGTGAGGATCCGTGGCACGCTTGCGCTCAGGGCGCGCGCTGCGGTCGAGGCGGACCCGGAGGCGCGTCACGTCGAGTACTACTCGTGGTACTTCTCCGGCCTGGAGCGCAAGATGCACGACCGCGGGCTGTGTAATCACATCCCGATGAACTTCGGCGAGGCGCCCGACTATTATCGGCGCTTTGTTGATGTCGATGTCGTGGTGCTGAAAACCGCGCCGATGGATGAGCACGGATTCTTCAACTTCGGCGCGGCGGTGACCTATCACAAGGCGATAACCGAACGCGCACGCAAGGTGATCGTGGAGACGGATGCGTCGGTGCCGTATGTGTTCGGAGTCGAGAACGCCGTCCACATCAGCGATGTCGATTACGTGGTTGACGGCGGCGAAGGCACGATGCCGGAGCTGCGCAATCCTCCGGCGACCGAGACCGACCGCAAGGTCGCGGAGCTGATCGCGCCCGAAATAGAGAACGGCGCGGCGCTTCAGATTGGTATCGGCGCGATGCCGAACGCGGTGTGCCAGTTGCTCGCGCACTCGCCGGTCAAGGACCTGGGCGTGCATACGGAGATGTTCGTGGATTCGCTGGTCGACCTTTACGAGGCGGGAAAGGTGACCGGAGCGAACAAGACGATCGACCGCTACCAGATGGCGTACACTTTCGCGGCGGGCTCGGCGAGCATGTACAGGTTTCTGGATCGCAACCCGGCATGTTTCGCCGGACCGGTCGATTACACCAACCTGCCCCATCGCATCATGCAGAACGATCGCGCCGTAGCGATCTGCAACGCCGCGCAAATCGATCTTTCCGGTCAGGTCTGCTCGGAATCCGCGGGAATCCGCCACATCAGCGGCACGGGCGGGCAGTTGCAGTTCATCCGTGGCGCATATGCGTCGCGCGGGGGCAAGGCCTTCCTGTGCCTCGCGTCGACGTACGAACGTGGCGATCGCCGCGCGAGCCGGATCGTAGCGCGAATCGACGACTCAAACGTGATCACGACGCCGCGCACGGACGTGATGTACGTGGTCACGGAATTCGGGATGGTGAACCTCAAGGGCAAGTCGGTTCCCGAGCGTGCCCGCGCGCTAATCAGTATCGCGCATCCGGATTTTCGCGAGGAGCTCGAACGGCAGGCGCGCGAATACAAGATCTTGCCGCGAGAGGCGAGCGTCGCCGTGGCGCGCTAATCGCGCGGACGGCGCGCAAACTTGTAGACAAGCTCGTCCGGGCGAGTGTAGCCGAGTTCGCGGCGAATCAGGCGCTGGATGTACTGGTTGTTTGACTCCA
Source organism: Binataceae bacterium (SeqCode) (assembly GCA_046704965.1). Lineage (GTDB taxonomy): Bacteria > Desulfobacterota > Binatia > Binatales > Binataceae > DTIX01. The sequence continues at coordinate 1,509 of JBJKQX010000004.1, read as the reverse complement.
GATTCTGAACGTTTGTTCCGAGTTTTGTGTTGTCAGCCTGCAGGCGCGCACGCTTGGCGTCGAGCTGCGAGTAGGCGTGGCGAAGAATCAGCAAATCTCGGGGTCCGCTTGGGCCGAATAGACAATTGCATGTAAGCGCAACAAGCAATGCGGCCAGCATAAGACTGGGCCACTGCCGCCAAATAAATCCCCTTAACCACCCCATCGTGCGCATCGTAAACTGCCGGTTAGAGTGAGTTCAAGAGCGCTAATCTTTTAACGCCATTCTAATTTGAAGAAAATCCAGTGGTTGCCGACATAGTTCTCGCTTTAAAATTTCTTTATAAAAGTGATCCGAAACCTCTTGCGTTTCAAATAACAGGTTTCTATAATCGCGCGCATAATTGCCCCGAATAGAGGACCACCGCATAAGTTCGGGTGCTTGTCCGGCAGCGGGGGACCTAGAGGAGGTATCTATGCCAGTTAAGAAAGCGCCAGCGAAAAAGAAGGCCAGCAAACCCAAAGCCAAGAGCACGATCAAGAAGAAGGCTGCTCCAGCCAAGAAGAAGACCACGGCAGCAGCGAAGAAAAAGAAGAAGTAACAACGGGGTAGAGTTTTGTCCCTCCGCGCCAAGGCGTGGAGCCTGGCACGGGATGCCGGATCCGCTGCCGGTAAGAGTTGAGGCGTAAAGCCTCGGAAACTCAGGGGAGTCTCCTCAATCGAGGAGGCTCCCTTTTTGTTGCTCGCTTCTTCCACGCCGCACCGCCGACCCGATTATGAAGCCTGCCTCAGCAAATCGCATGTAACAAGGATTCCGCCGATACAACCAAAACTTCGCGCTCCCAATCATTGTCGCGACGTCGAGCATCCGTATCGCCTCTGCCGATAATCGATTTGCCCGCGTCACGCTGCGACGCCTACAGTTGAAATATCCGCGTCTGAAACTGCGGGAGGTACGCAAGTGGCGGAGCCATATCTGATTATCGAAGAAGAGCGCGGGCTGGTTACGCTCACGATGAACCGCGGCGAGAAACGTAATCCGCTCTCCGTGGCGATGATGGAGCAGCTCGTCGAAACCCTGGGGCAAATCGGCAAGCGCTCCGAGGTGCGCGCGGTAATTATCGCCGGTGACGGTCCCGCTTTCTGCGCGGGACACGACCTGAGCGAACTGCGCGGTCGCGACATCGGCTTTTATCGCCACGTGTTCGATCTGTGCTCGCAGCTGATGCAGACGGTGCAGGCGATTCCGCAGCCGGTGATTGCGCGGGTACAGGGAATCGCGACCGCCGCCGGATGCCAACTGGTCGCGACCTGCGACCTGGCAATCGCGTCTGAAAACGCCAGGTTCGCAACTCCGGGCGTGAGGATCGGACTTTTCTGTTCGACGCCGATGGTCGCGTTGTCGCGGGCGATCGGTCGCAAGCGCGCGATGGAGATGCTGCTTTCGGGCGAACCCGTGGACGCTCGCACTGCCGCCGAATGGGGCCTGGTCAACCGCGTGGTGCCTGAAGCGGAGCTGGTCGCTGAGA
>JBJKQX010000003.1:0-5021 GCA_046704965.1 Binataceae bacterium (SeqCode) | reverse complement strand
TGTAGGCGGCCTGCCAGAGCGGGATGCGGGGAAGCACCAGCAGAATCGGGTCGCCGCGTTTGATGCCCAGTCCCGTAAGGACGTTCGCCACCCGGTTGGACTGCTCACGGACGTCGGCGAAGGTCAGCCGCGCGCGGTTGCCCTCCTGGTCTTCCCACAGAAGCGCGACGCGTCCGGGGTCCTCCGCGAACGAATCGATCACGTCGCCGAAGTTGAATTGCGCCGGCGTGTTCCAGCTAAAGTCACGGTAGATTTTCTCGTAGTCAGCCATCACTTCCTCCGCGTCATGTCGCCGCGACCTGCTCTGGTGCCCGGAGCCTGCGAGTGTCTGGCGGCGGCCTTGATGTACTTGATGGTTATCGGCGACAGGTCGTTGCGTTCGACACGCGCGTCGATAATCGAAAATGTCTTTGCCCGGTCCGCCTCTTCAAGCGCCTCGGCCAGTTGGGCCGGCGTTTGCACCTCGAATCCCGCGCCGCCCCAGTCGCGGGCAAGCTGCGCGTAGGGCCACGGCGGGATTTCCAGCAGGTCGCGACGTTCCGTCACCGGCCTGAAAATCCCCCATCCGCCGTTGTTTACCACTACCACGATAGGGTTTGCACCGAGTTTGGGCGCCTGCGATATCTCGGACCCCGTCATTTGGAATCCGCCGTCACCGCAAAGCACGACAGGCCTCATCCCGGAGCCTATCTGCGCGCCGATAGCGGCCGGTATCGCGAAACCCATCGAGGCGTAAAAGCCCTGCGCAAGATAGGTTCCGCTATGCGGCACGCGCACGTCGAGTCCGCCGAACAGCATGTCACCAGACTCGGCGACCACCATGTAGCGCCGCCGTCGGGCGAGAAACTCGTTAACCGTACGCAAAATGTCAGCAACCTTTATCCTGCTGTCAGCGTCGCGCGCGGTCTCGGGCAGGTTGTCGGCGTATTCGACGGTTTCGCGATGGGTCCGGAGCTTCTCGCGCAGAAGGGTGCGGACGAAATCGCGGATGCCCACGTCGGTGTACGTGTGATACTTGATGTCCACGCGCCGGTCCACGGCCCATACGGTGCGCCCCTGGATGATCTGGGGCGGGCGGTTGCCGAAGTTCATATCGGTCTTGAGGCATCCGAGGTTAAGCACGAAATCCCCCTGGTCCATGCGCTCCACGATACGCGGCGGGCTGATCGGTCCGACGTGCACGCCCATGTAAAGCGGATGGTCCATCGGAAATGCGCCCTTGCCGAGCACGGTGGTGAAGACCGGAGCGCCAAGCGTCTCGGCCAGTTCGACCAGTTCGTGCGCGAGCCGGTAGCGATGGATTTCGATGCCCGCGATTAGTACGGGTTTTTTGCTTTCCTTGAACATCGAGGCGGTTTCCCGCACCGCCTCCTGAACCTTTTTGGGGTCGGAGCCGCGGAAATGCAGATGGCCGTCCCATTCGATGATTTCGGCCGGTACTTCGATGTCGCGATCGACCATATCGCGATGGATCTCGATATAGCCGGGCCGCTGCTCGCGCCATATGGTGCGCATTACCTCATGAAATTGCTCGGCGGCATGCCTTGGATCGGTCAGGACCTGGGCCGCGCAGGTGACCTCCTGGTAAATGCGCATCTGCGATTCGACTTCACGTGCCTGATGATGAATCAGCGTCCCCAGTTTGCGTTCCTCTTCGCCCGGACCGCCCGACAGGATGAGCAGCGGCACCCGTTCGGAGAATGACGCGGCCACCGGATTGACCATGTTGTGACCGCCCGCGCCGTAGGTAACGCAAATCACTCCGATTTTGCCGCTTGCGCGCGCGTAACCGTCGGCTGCGAAGCCCACGCCCGGCTCGTGCGAGAAGGTGAACACCTCGAGGCCCTGGTTTCGCCCCAATGCGAAGAACAGCTTGAGCGCGAGGTCGCCCGGGATGCCGAAGATGCATCGCGTGCCGATTCTGTGGAGGTAGGCGACCAGGAAATCGCCGAGTTTCATGCGTCGTTTCAACGTTGACGGTCCTCCCCTGTGTGCCTGAGCCGAGTCTATCAGAAAATTCCCCGTCGCCGACTTTGCCTAAGTCTGGCAAAGTGCAACCCTTGCTGTGCTACAATGCCGCCCCGAAGGGGAGATTGATGTTCCGATCCATCCTGCGGATGCAACTGTTCACACCTGCCAAAGTTGGCGGGCTGGTTGCCTACCTGCCACAGTTCGCCCGCGTTTTCTATCGCCTGATGAAGGATCCGCGCGTCTCAATCGTCGTCAAGCTGGTCCCTTTCCTTATACTGATGCTGATGTTCACACCTCCTGGAATTGAACTTGATTTTATACCGGTCCTCGGCGAACTCGATTGGGTAATTGCGATCTTTCTTGCGCTCAAACTGTTCGTCTGGCTGTGTCCGGCAGAAGTCGTGCGTGAGCACGTGACACGTATTGCGCACGGCCAATGACACGAATGAGATCCCGGCTGATTATCTTCGGTATCGCGGCTATAGTCATAGCCGCGCTTATCGTCCTCGGTGTTCTGGACCAGTTCCTGGTCGACTTTTTGTGGTTCAGTTCGCTCGGCTATCGCTCCGTGTTCGACACGATGGTCATCGCGCAGGTCTCAATCTTCGCGGTGGTGTGGGCGGTGTCGTTTGCCGTCATATGCGTGAGCGCGCTTGCGGCGCTGGCGCTGAGCGGCGGGCGCGAAAAGCTCCACGTGGTGCGTCGCCACGAGGACATGGTCGAGATAAACCTGCCGGAGCTGATCCGGGCCTTCAGCGACAAGATTCCTTGGCGTCTTCTGGCGGTTGTCGTCGCCGCGCTGCTGGCGATCATTCCGGCGCAGGGCGAGGCCGCAAACTGGGCCACTTATCTGAAGGCGCTCTACGCGACGCCGTTCCACGTCAGCGATCAGGCGTTCGGGCGCGACGTCGGATTCTACATTTTCTCACTGCCTTTCCTCGGAGACTTGCGCGATCTTTTCCTGCTGATTCTGTTCCTGGCAGCCGCCGTTGCACTAGCCATCTACTGGGCACGCGGCGAACTGGATTTTCGCGAGTCACCTCCGCATATAGGGTCCGGCGCGGCGGCGCATCTGTCGGTACTGGTTGGCGTCTTCTTTCTGCAGCGCGCGCTTAGCTACTGGATCTCGCGCTACCATCTGCTGCTGCATGGCAATGGCGTGGTTTTCGGGCTCCGTTACGTTGACCATGTGCTGTGGCAGCCGGGGCTCTGGGTGCTGGTGGTGCTTTCGATCATCGCCGCGGGTCTGTGCCTTGCGAACGTCAGGGAACGGGGCATGCGGCTCCCGATACTGGCCTTCGTGATCGTGTTCGGACCGTCGCTGCTGATGAGCTTTGCGGCCCCGGCTCTCGAACGTCTGTGGGTCAAGCCCGACGAGCTCAGGATCGAACGGCCCTACATAGTGCGCAACATCGAGATGACGCGCCGGGCCTTCAACCTGGACAAGTTCGACGTGAGACCCTTCGGCGGAAAGGGCAAGCTCACTCCGGCTTCGTTCCAGGAAGACGCACCGACCATCAAGAATATCCGTCTCTGGGACCCGCGGCCGCTGATCGCGACCTACCAGCAGCTCCAGGAAATCCGGCTCTACTATGATTTCAACGACGTTGATATCGGTCGTTACTGGATAAACGGCGATTACACGGAAGTGATGCTTTCGGCGCGCGAAATGAACGTCAACCTTCTGCCGCAGGACGCGCAGACATGGGTGAACCGCCATCTCAAGTTCACGCACGGAAGCGGAATCGTCATGAGCCCGGTGAATCAGAAGGATTCCGAAGGCTTGCCGGTCTTCTACGTCAAGGACATCCCGGCGCACTCCAACGTAGGCATCAATATCAAGCAGCCCTCTATTTATTTTGGCGAGGGCAATCCAGTCTACTGCATCGTGGATTCGGCGACCCCGGAATTCGATTATCCCAAGGGGTCAAAGAATGTGTTCTCGTTCTACAAGGGCGACGGCGGCGTACCGGTAAGCGGGTTTTTGCGCAGGCTGATTTTTTCCTACTACTTCCGCGACATCAATATTCTCGTCACCCAGAATATTGTCGCCAACAGCAAGATAATGATCCGGCGCAACATCATGAACCGCGTTCGAGCGATCGCGCCCTTTCTGCGCCTCGACCCGGACCCCTACATAGTCGCCTATAACGGAGGGCTCGATTGGATCGTCGACACCTACACGACGAGCGATAACTATCCGTACTCGCAGCGCGACGCCAACGCGGGCGGAATCAACTACATCCGCAATTCGGTCAAGGCCGTTGTCAACGCCTACACGGGCAAAGTGACGCTTTATGTCGCGGACCCGACCGATCCGATAATCCAAACCTGGGAGAAAATCTTCCCGAGCCTGTTCAAGCCGCTCTCCGCGATGCCGCCCGGCTTGCGCGCGCATATCCGCTACCCGGAAACCATGTTCATGGTTCAGGCGGATGTATATCGCACCTATCACATGACCGACCCCGAGGTTTTCTATAACCGCGAGGACGAGTGGAGCTTTCCAACCGAGAACTACCAGGGCGAGTCCGTCCCGATGCAGCCGTATTACGTCATCATGCGTCTGCCCGGGGAAAAGCGTGAAGAGTTTATGCTGATGCTCCCGATGGTGCCGAAGGGCCGCGACAATATGATCGCGTGGCTCGCGGCGCGATGCGACGGAAGCGACTACGGCCATCTGTTCGAATACGAGTTCTCCAAGGACAGGCTGTTCTACGGTCCCTACCAGATTCAGGCGCGCATCAATCAGAGTCCGACCATCTCGCGCCAGCTCTCGCTATGGAATCAGTTGGGTTCCAAGGTAGTGCTGGGCAACTTGCTGGTCATACCTATCGAAGACTCGCTTCTATACGTTCAGCCGCTCTATCTGCGCGCGGAAAACGGGCAGTTGCCCGAACTCCAGCGCGTGATCGCTGCTTACGGCGACCGGGTGGTGATGGGCGACACGATCAAATCCACGCTGCAGGCGCTGTTTGTCGCACCGGCGAAACCTCCCGCCCCGACGGTGGCGACGCGGATAGCTCCGCCGGGCAAAAAGCTCGCGCCTGAGG
>JBJKQX010000002.1:0-4750 GCA_046704965.1 Binataceae bacterium (SeqCode) | reverse complement strand
ATTCGACGATCGCCTCCTGAGTCCCGAGGCTCACTACCACCTGGGCGCCGAGCGTCAGCGCCATCAGCAGCACCATCAGTCCGATGAGCTTGGCTCTCAGGTTTAATGCCGGGAACGCAAATCGCATCGATGCCCCGCGCGCCAGGGCGGCTACTTGACGTCCTGCGCCCGCACGTCCGATCGTCCAGCGCGCTGAATCACCAGCCACCGGGTCACGTAAATGGCGACACAAAGAGCCGCGATAATCCAGACAAGATGCTCCGCGCCTCCGATCATACGCACCGCCCGCTCTATATCTTCACCGAAGATGTACCCGAGCGAAACCACTATCGGCACCGAAATCAGCGCCCCAAGCATGTCGTAGAACAGGAAGGTTTTCGGCTTTACCCCCAATGACCCGGCCGACACGTAAATGACCGCCCGCAATCCGGCGAGAAAACGCGCGTAGAAAATCGTGAGATGCCCGTGGCGGCGCATGAACGCCTGCATGCGCTCGACCTGATCGCGGGAATTCGGTCGTTTGAGCCCGAAATACGCCAGCAGCCCGGTTCCGACCCTCCGTCCGATAAAGAACAGCGTGTTGTCACCCGCGACCACTCCCAGCAACGACACGACCAGCGTGGTCGGATAAGCGATTATTCCCTCGTGCACCAGGTAGCCGCCTGCCAGCAGCACCACGTCCTCGGGAACCGGAAGTCCCATCCCGCACAGCAGAAGCACCGCGAACAGGCCCGCGTAGGTAAAGTGCTGAATATAAGAGGAGACAAGTCCGACCACGCCTATTCACCGTGATCAAAGCGCGCCTTGAGTTCTTGCCGGATTTTTGCGACAGGCACGCCCCGGCTCGCCAACTGTTCCGCCTCCAGAGCCTCGCCAATGCATATCGGGCAATGGCTCGCGTGCATCGTGCGATAACAGTCGAGCAGGTTATGCATCCATCCGTTGCGTTCGCATCCGCAGTAACAATGAAGCTTGGCCAGAAGCCCCGGATGCTTGGCTGCGATTTCGTACGCCTGACGGGCCTTGCCGTTGAACATGTCGGGATTCAGCGTCACTCTGAGTTGCTCGACGGCTCCCGCGGCCCGCGCCGGCTCCTGCCGGGCGCCATAAAAGGAGAACCCGGCGTATACGAGCGCCAGCGCGAGCACCACGCCGCTCACCGCGAGCAGCAGGCTCGTCGGACGCTTCCCGGGCTTCGGAGGCGTGGTCTTTTTCCTGGCCATTGCGCCAACTATAGCATTTCAACGGTTTGCAGGCTCTGCCGTGTGAAACTGTAAAGAGCCGCCGGTCGATGCGCCCCGCGACGCAGGCCCTTGCTTCTGGCAAGCAGCCCCATCGACATTATCCGCCTGCGAAAGTTCCTCCGATCAACACTACGACCCAGAATAGCCGTGTAAAGCTCTTCGAGTTGGGCAAAGGTGAACTCGGCGGGCAAAAGGGCGTACGCGATATTGGTGTACTCGAGCTTCGCCTTGAGCCTTTTGAGCGCGCACTCGGCCATCAGTCCATGATCATACGCAAGCTGCGGCAGCGCGGAAACCTCGAACCATCGTCCTTCGGGATGGCCGCCTTTGCCGGGCTCAACGGCCTCGGCCGAGCGCGCAAGCGCCATGTACGCGACCGAGACCACGTGGGCGGTCGGATCGCGTGACGGATCTCCAAATGTGAAAAGCTGCTCCAGGTAGACGTCATCGCCGAGCCCGGTCAGGGCGTGCAGATGGCGCCGGGCGGCGTCGTCGAGCATCTCACCCGCGCGCACCATCCCGCCCGCAAAAGCCCACTTGCCGTCGAGCGGTCCGCCGCTAAGCGGCGCAAGGTAGGTTTGCAGCCGTCCGTCTTTCGCCGCGAACAGAACCGGGTCCACCGCGTCTCGTGGCCGCGCGTAGACGTCCCCGCGCTCCCGCTGAGGCTTTTCTTCGAGGCGACTGATTCTGTGCAAGCGTAATCGCGAGCGCCGCGCTTAGGCGCTCAGCTCCAGCATCCGTTCGAGCGCCCGTTTCGCCCCTTCGCGCACAGAGTCGTCGAGCGTGACCTCGTACTTCATGTTACGCAGCGAATCGAGCGTCCCCTCAAGCGTTATCATCTTCATGTAACGGCAAAGTTTGCACGATTTGAAGAAACGTTTATCGGGTATCTCCATCAGGAGCCGATCGGACAACCCGCATTCCGTCACCACCAGGAACTTGTCCGCGTCGCTTTCCTTCGCGTACCGCACCATCGCGCTGGTTGAGAGCACCGCGTCGGCGAGCGCCAGCACGTCGCGCCGGCATTCAGGATGGGCCAGCACCTCGATTCCCGGTATCGCGTCGCGCACCCGCTCGATCTCTTCGGGCGTAATCTGATGATGCACGTAGCAGTTGCCGTCCCACGAGATTATCTGCTTTTGGGTCTTGCTCTGGACGTAGTTGGCAAGATTCTGGTCGGGCACGAACAGGATATGGTCGGAGTCGATCGCCTCGACCACTTTGACCGCGTTGGCCGACGTGCAGCACGAATCCGAAAGCGCCTTCACGTCCGCCGTGGTGTTCACGTACGACACCACGCGCAGATCAGGATACAGTTTGCGCAGTTCTTCCTTGCGTTCGGCAAGCGCCTCGACCGTGACGCTGTCCGCCAGCGAGCATCCGGCCTTCATGTCCGGCAGCAGCACCGTCCGTTCGGGATTCAGCACCTTGGCGGTCTCTGCCATGAAGTGAACCCCGCAGAATACGATCACCTCGGCGTCGCGCACGTCGCGCGCCTTGCGCGCCAGTTCCAGCGAATCGCCCGTGAAGTCGGCGACCTCGAAAATCTCCGGCCGCTGATAGTTATGCGCCAGCACCACCGCACGCCGCTCGCGCTTGAGCGCCATTATCTCGGTTACGATCGAGGCGTAACGCTCGCAGGCTTCGATTCCGTATGCGTCCTGACCGAGCGGCGCCAGCTTGGCGTGCAGGTCGGATGCGCTGATCGTCTCTTGTCCGGATAGGTTCATTCCCTGATGCCTCATCCCTCCCGCGCTATGAGATTTCGTCCTCGATCGCAGGGCAGGATACTTTGCGTCAATTTGACGCTTACCCTATCAGGTTTAATACGAACTTAACAAGAGCATAATTGCCGTTTCATTCGTGTCCGTCGGGAAAGCGAACCCACACCGCAGCGCCCTCGACCAGCGAATCGGCGCCGGGTTCCGTGCGTGCGATCGAGGCTTCGAGCCTGAGGCCCACGTTGAGTATAAGCCGCACCCGTTCGCCGTCGGTTTCGAGCGCGAGGATTCGTCCCGCCAAATCGTTGGCGCGCTCGCGGTCCTCCGCCGTTACCGCGCCGAGCAGCGCTGCGGCCTCCGCACGAAGCTCCGGCGCTACCGCGGTGGACCCGTTGGCGGTTGCACCGAGACTCAGCGCGCGCGGGCACACGACAGGGGCATTGCTTTCGGGCTCGATCGGCTCGTGCTGTGCGGCGCGCGTCGCGGAACGCAGAAATCCAGCTATAACCGGCGACGCGGGATGCGAAAAAACCTGCGCAGTGGGACCAAGTTGAACAACCTGACCGTCGATCAGGATCGCAACCCGGTCGCCGAGTGCGAGCGCCTCGGAGAAGCTATGCGTCACGTGAATCGTGGTGGTGCCGAGTTCGCGATGGAGTTCGAGCAGGGTGGCGCGAAGCGCGTGACGCGAGTTGGGGTCGAGCGCCGCCATCGGCTCATCGAGCAGCAGCAGGACAGGATTCGCGGCGAGCGCGCGCGCAAGCGCAACCCGCTGACGTTCTCCGCCGCTCAGCCCACGCGGCATCCGATCGAGCAATCCCTCGACTCCGACCGCGCGGGCCAACCGTGTGACCCCCGACTCGCGCCCCTCGTGCGCCATCCGATACCCCCCGTAAGCGATATTGCGGCGCACACTGAGATGCGGAAACAGCAGGCTGTCCTGAAACAGGAATCCGATTCGTCGCGATTCGGGCGCCGATCGCGCGATATCGCGCCCGTCCATCATAATATGCCCGCCGCGTGTCGTCCTGAGGCCCGCAATTGTCTCCAGCGTGATCGTCTTGCCCGCGCCGCTCGGGCCGAGCACGACCAGGTACTCGCCCTCGCTGACCGAAAGCGAAAGCGGGCCGAGCCTGAAGCTGCCCGCCTGAACCGTTATATCGTTGAGTTCGAGCCTCATCGCGAAGCCCCAATCCTACCACGTCGCGAATCCCGCGCACGCCCATCTAACGTCACGTTTGAATTGGATCGTCTGGTGCAAAACGCGGCGATATTTCGCGTTTGACTCGCAGGGCTGACGCGCCAACAATTTCCACGCGCGAATTGCGGCCAGCGACAAGGGGGGGAAGAGTCGTGAAACGGGATGATGTAGCCATTTTTCGACTGGCGCTCGGGTACGAGATAGCCAGTGGCGTCGCGTATGGGTTTGGGTACGCGATAATCCTGCTGTCCTTGATCGCCCCCGACGTGCCGTTTATCCAGCCCGTTCCGCCATCCATGCGGCCGTTCATCCATCCGATACTCCGGCCGCTTTTCGCCGTGCCCCTCATGGTGCTGATATGGCTGGCCACGGCTTTCTGGTTCCGGACTCGTTACACCGTCCGCGTTCATGGCGACGGCGTTTCGCTGTATGGAATTCGCTGGCTTCCGTGGGAAAACGTCCGGTCTGCGAAGTACCGGAAGCCGTTCTGGTTTACCTACCTGCAGATCAAGCAACACAAGGGCTTTCGACTGAACATTTCTCTCTGCGCGTTTGCTCCTGGTCTCGCCGCCGCTATCATCGAG
>JBJKQX010000001.1:0-5130 GCA_046704965.1 Binataceae bacterium (SeqCode) | reverse complement strand
GTATGGGCCGAGCTTCTTCAGGACTGGCGCGACGGCAAGATGAAGCGTGTTTACAAGGCCGACAAGCTCCACGACCTCAAAAACCTGCCTCGGCCGCGTCATGAACTGCTCAAGCTCAACCGCTACTGGTTCAAGGCGCTGCCGGTTCAGGCAAGTCGCGGATGTCCTTACCGATGCTCGTTCTGCGAGATACCGGTCTTCTACGAGGGGTCGTACCGGACCCGACCGGTGGAGGACATCATAAACGAGATCAAGCAGAACATTGAGATAACGGGCTTCCGCCGTTTCCAGTTCATCGACGACCAGATAACCGGCAAGCACCGGTTCGCCAAGGAACTGTTCAAGGCGCTCGCCCCTCTCAACATCCGATTCTCGTGCCTGTGGACCGTCAATTCCAACCACGACGAGGAGTTGCTCGATCTCGCAGCCAAGGCAGGCATCTTCCACGTCAATATCGGCGTGGAATCGATCAGTCAGGACAGCCTGCTCTCGATGAACAAGATCCAGAATCACGCCAAGGAGTATAAGAAACTCCTCAAGCGTCTCGAGAAGAACGGCATCTACTACTCACTGAATTTCCTCTTCGGCCTCGAAGAGGACCATCCGAAGATTTTCGAAGATACCCTGGAATTCCTGCACGAAGTCAAAGCGCCCGAGGCGTATTTCAACACGGTGACGCCGCGCAGGGGCACTCCGATGCGCACCAAACTCGAAGCCGAAGATCGCGTAATCATCCCCGACGCCGACATGTACACCAACAACTTCCGCTGCATGTTCATCCCCAAGCGCCTGAGCCCGCAGCAGGTCGAGGAAGGCGTCTGGCGATGCACCAAGGAGTTCTATTCGTTCCGCTCGATGTTCAAGCGGCTTTTGGCGCCGCCGAACAAGTTTACAGTGCAGGGCCTGACCGAGAACATGCTGTTCTGGTACGGAGCAAAACGCCAGATTGACCCGGTCGACTATTATTAGGCCATCTATCGAAGCCGTTTGAAAAAAAGCAAGGGCCGGAGCGATCGTCGCTCCGGCCTTTGTTTCGTCCGTTTCGAAACCAGCCTGTCGGTCTCATCACTGTTCGCACTCGGTCACTACGGATTCCCGCTTTCGCCCGCTGACTCGTTCGACTCGCGCTCGCGCAGATACGAATACAGCACCGAGAACGCGACCGCATGGAACCCCATCGCATAGGCCGAGAGCAGCCGCACCCGCGAAACCGCGTCGACCGCATGCCCTGCTTGACGCCGCCACAGCGCGTAGGCGAGGAAAACAAAAAAGGCGTATGCGACCGCGCCGCCCGCCGTCCATCGCATCCATCGCGGAGCGCGACGCGTCGCAGCCTTCCAGAATCCGCGCCATCCGAACCGGCGGACCCTCCGCTCAGCCACCATGTACGCGGGTATCCAGACAATGATAAGCCCGAGGCAGGTTGCCGAGCTTGCCGTGGAGACGTCCGGCGTCCTGATGCCGGCGAGCGAGGCGACATGAATCGCAGCGGCCGCAACCGCCCCCAAAGCGGCAAGCATCGCGAACGGCACTGCCCATGACCGGCGCAACATGCGACTCTTCTAGTCGCTGCGCCACGAATCTTCCAGCCCTCGATTAGCGCCCGGGAACGAGTCGTCAGAGGGAATTGTCTCGAATGGCTTTCTTTATTTCACTTGCCGGCGGGAGAAGCCTCCGAGGCGACAGACGCAGCCGGAATAGCCGGACCGGGGTGTCGGATCCGGTTTTGCGCGTCGACGTGTACGACCGTCGGAACGTGGCATCGCGCCTCACGCTCGTCCATCGCGCCGAAGGTCGCGAGGATGATTATGTCGCCTGGCGTTCCACGCAGCGCCGCAGCCCCGTTCAGAGCCACTTCGCCCGAGCCGCGCGGCGCCTCAATCGCGTAGGTCTCGAGACGCTCGCCGTTGCTCACGTTCCATACGTGCACCTGCTCGTACGGGATTATCCCCGCCGCGTCGAGCAGATCGCGATCGATCGCGATGCTCCCCTCGTAGTCGGGGTCCGCACCTGTAAGGGTCAGCCGATGCAGCTTCGCCCGAAGCATTACTCTGGATGCCACCTTGCCTCCGATTAATGACTACCTCTTGATGACTGGCTCTGACGTGACGCCGAAAGACTATGTTGCGGGAATCTCGTTTCGCTCACGCGCCGGCCTGCTGATAGGAAACCGCCGGCGGCCGGAGAACGATGTTGTCAATCAGCCGCGTGCGTCCGACTCTGGCCGCTATCGCAAGCAGCAGCGGGCGCTCCGTCGAGACCACTGCTTCGAGTGTTTCCGCGTCAACCGCTTCCACGTACTCAATCTTGATAGCCTCGTCCCGCTCCAGAACCCGGCGGGCGGCCTCGGCCACCTCGTCTGCGCTTCGCGCGTTGCAACGGTATTTCTCGCGGGCTGCCGCCAGCGCCCGACTGATCGCCAGCGCCTGAATGCGTTCACTCTCGCTCAGATATGCATTTCGCGACGACATCGCGAGACCGTCCGCCTCTCGCACGATAGGCATCGGGACAATCTCGATATCGAATTTCAGATCGTCCACCATCCGTTGAATCGCCCGAAGCTGCTGAAAGTCCTTCTCGCCGAAGAGCGCGAAATGCGGCTTCACAACGTTGAAGAGCTTGGCAACCACGGTGGTGACACCGCGAAAATGGCCCGGGCGAACGCGCCCGCAAAGCCCGCGCGTCAATTCGGTGACCTCAACCCAGGTCTGGGAGCCGGGAGTGTACATCTCGTCCGGTTCGGGCGCGAAAACCGCGTCGACCGGAACCGTCTCCATCATCTCGCAGTCGCGCTTCAAGCTGCGCGGGTATTTTGCGAAGTCTTCATTGGGCCCAAACTGGGTAGGATTTACGAATACCGACGCGACCAGCACCGAGGCGCGACGCCGCCCTTCGCGCATCAGGCTCAGATGCCCCTCATGGAGAAAACCCATCGTGGGCACAAGCGCGATATTCTTTCCGCTCGCGCGCGCCCCGTCGGCGTAGTCGGTCATCTCGCGCACGGTCTTGATAACTTTCACGCTCATGCCCCCTTTGCCCGGTAGCAATGCTCCGGCGCGGGAAAGGTCCGTTCGCGAACCTCGCGGATGTAGGCGGATGCGGCGCCCGAAGCTTCCTGCCAAAGATTAGCGTAGGTCTTGGCGAAGCGCGGCACGTACGACGCGCTCAGTCCCAGCATGTCATGCATCACGGGTACCTGCCCGTCGCAGTCCGGACCCGCGCCGATTCCGATAGTGGGCACCGAGACAGCGGCGGTAATCTCTTGCGCGAGCGGCGCCGGAATACCCTCGAGCACCATCGCGAAAGCGCCGGCCCGTTCGAGCGCGCGCGCATCCTCAAGCAACCGTTCGCGACATCCGGGGCCGCGGCCTTCACGCCTTCCCTGCACGCGATGGCCGCCCATGCGATGGACCGATTGCGGCGTCAGTCCGATATGACCCATGACCGGAATATCCACGCGCGTCAGGCGTTCCACGGTCTCGGCAACGCTGATTCCGCCTTCGAGCTTTACCGCCTCGGCGCCGCCTTCCTTGATCAGGCGGCCGGCGTTGCGCAGAGCGTCCTCGGGGCTCACCTGGTAGGACAGAAACGGCATGTCCGCCACGACCAGCGCGCGTTTTCGACCGCGCACCACCATCCGGGTGTGATACACGATCTCATCGACGGTCACCGGCAACGTGCTGTCGGCGCCCTGCACCACCATCGCAAGGCTGTCGCCCACCAGGAGCACGTCGACGCCCACTTCGTCGAATATCCTTGCAAATGCGCAGTCGTAAGCCGTCAGCATCGTGATCGGCGTTGCCGCTGCTTTCATCCGTGCCAGGTCGGGCACACGAACCTTTGCCTGATTCATCCTTGTTCCAACCAAAAAAAACGGGGCTGCCGTTGAACCGGCAACCCCGCTTAAGAGCAGACTCATATGGTCAGCGCCCAAGCCTTGCATCGGGTCCCGGTCCATAATCGGATCCAGGCGCGAGCCCAAGCGATTTAACGTTCAACGTCCCCTGTCCGACGAGACGTATCCTTGCAGGTCTCCCCGGGATAAATCCTCGAGGTACCCGCAGTTCGCTTTCTAGTACAACAGCTGCCTAACAGTAAAGGGACAATCCCCTTATTATGTGGCGACGATCGTCTTACCGGGTCGCGGTTTGCGTCGCCAAGGGAATCGGAACGGTTATTTGAAGCCGCCTTCCGTTGCGTATGACGGTCAGATAGACGATTTCGCCCGGCTTGGCCTTGCTCACCTGATCATCAAAATCCATGAAGTTGGTCACGCGAATTCCGTCGACTCCGATTATAATTTCGTAGGATTGTCCCACGCCGGTATAATCAATCACCGGCAGCGCCAGGATTGCAGGCGGAAAAACCATCGCTGCCACGACGGTCGCACCGGTAAGCACGCTCTGCACGGCCTGGTGGTAACCTTCGAGGCCCGCCTTTGCCGCCGGACTATCCTTCTTCACGTCGAGTATCAGAAGTCCCTGCGCTATCTGGCCGTCCGACAACGGCATTCGCGCCTGCGCGACAACCACGCCAATAGACGAGCTTTCTCTGCTTCCTCCGACGAATTGCCTGGGCATCGCGAAACCCTGCTGATTCAATCCTTCATACTGATGCTGTTCGTAACTGGCGATCTGATTG
The DNA here is from genome assembly GCA_046704965.1 of Binataceae bacterium (SeqCode). GTDB lineage: Bacteria > Desulfobacterota > Binatia > Binatales > Binataceae > DTIX01. Next base: position 489 of record JBJKQX010000001.1, on the reverse strand, counting down.
CTGCCCGACCCCTGCGCCTCGTAACCGGCGCCGAAGGGCGCCGGCGTCGCCACTGGCGCAGGCGGATAATAAGACGGAGCGGTCATGCGTGCCGGAGGGATTATCTGTGTTGTATCGGGGACCGTTTGCGGCTCCGGCCCCGCCCGGGAATAATCGACCGCCGGCAAGCTCGTTTCTTTCGAGTCCGCCGAGTCCGCGGGACTGGGCACGGCCTCTGGAGTATTCGCCGCGACGGGAGACGCCGCTGCTAATGGCGTCGAACTATCGCTCGCTGCGGAGTGTGGAGTGGGCGATGCGGTCGGCGTCGGGGATGGTGCGTTCGAGGTTGCGGCGGAAGAAGGCGCGGACGTGGCCGGTGTCGGCGTCGCACCTGCGCACCAGGCCGGCGCCGGCGAAGCCATGACAACCATCATTACGACGCTCGCGAATATGAAAACCGCGAGCGTCCGCCTATGCGAGACTCCAACGGCTCTCATCCTCGATAACCCG